>CANQBR010000008.1 GCA_947589605.1 uncultured Phascolarctobacterium sp.
CTTCGGTCCGACTGTTTTCTATCCCGCCTGTCGGTGAGCGGCCGGATCGCTGCTCTATTCGTTTGTCCGCAAACAACTGGGAAGTATCCCTTGCGGTGCCGCCGCTCCCATCATGAGATCGGCGGCGGCTCAAAGCACCTTTATTGTAACAAGCTTGAAAGTGAAAGTCAACGCTTTAAATTTTCATGGGCAGCGTCAAGTGAAGTTCGGCAAAATTTTACGCCCAACTCCTCACTCCTCACTCCTTCCCCTTGAACATCTCACTGATCGTGTCAGTTGTGCCGGGGAAGCCCGGGACGAAGCTCAGTGTACGACGCACTTCTCAACTCCACACTCCACACTTCAAACTCCAAACTAATAAAAAAAGAGGCGGGTGAAGATGGTTCGAAGAACACCCGCCTCAAGCAGCTGCCGTCGAAAAAATAAGTCAAAAAACGACGGCACCTATATTGTAGCACATGAAGGGAGGAAGGGGAAGGGGGGAAGGTTTGTCGTTTCAGCCTTTGAATATCTTTTTCAACTCTTGGGCGATGATGGTCACATCTTCTTCGCTATTATCTTTCCCCAAAGAGATACGGATCGTCCCTCTGGCATAACTTTCTTGCAAGTTTATGGCCTTCAAAACATGAGATATCTCTGTGCTTTTGCTGTTGCAGGCGGACCCGGTGGACACGCAGATGCCCCTTAAATCCAAGCGATGCAAGATCGCTTCTCCGTCTGCGCCGGGGAAAGACAGGCTCAACAGACCTGGCAGTTTCTTTGCTCCGCCGTTCCTTCTGTAGGCGATGCCGGCAGCGTCCAGCAGAGCCACCAGCTTCTGCTCTAAAGCGGCCACATGCTGCGCATTTTCTCGCATCGCTTCGTGATTAGCTTTTAAAGCCGCTGCCATGCCCACGATGGCGGCTACGTTCTCCGTTCCTGCTCTCATGCCCGCTTCTTGTGCCCCGCCGTCAGCGAAGGGCAACAGCTTTGTTCCTTTGCGCCGATAGAGAAAGCCTATGCCTTTGGGGCCGTTGAATTTATGAGCAGAGGCGGCGAGCAGGTCCACGCCCAGATCGTGTACGTCCACCGGCACATGGCCGATGGCCTGAACTGCGTCAGTATGAAAGAGGGCGCCTTTGCTGTGGGTCAAAGCGCAAAGCTCTTTGATGGGCTGGATGGTGCCGAGCTCGTTATTGGCCAGCATAACGGAGACCAAAAAAGTGTCGGCGCCGAGCTTTTCTTGCAAGTGTTGAGGGGTGATGTAGCCTTCTTCTGTAGGCGTCAAATAGGCGATGTGGCGACCGCTTTGCTCTAAAGCTGCGCAACTGTGGAGCACGGCGTGATGTTCGAAGGCTGTGGTGATAATGGTGCCTTGGGCACCGTTGACCATGGCACTGCCTTTCAGTGCCCAGTTATCGCTCTCGGTGCCGCCGGAAGTGAAGAATATCTCTTCGGGGGCGGCGCCGATGCAGGCGGAGATGGTGGCACGAGCTTCGGCCAGTGCTTTTTTGGCGGGACGAGAAAAGGAATAGGGTTGGGAGGGATTGGCGTATTCTTCCAGCAAAAAGGGGCGCATGGCTTCGAAGGCTTCGCCGGCGAGTTTTGTGGTTGCGGCGTTATCTGCGTAGATCATCGTGGTCCCCCTCAGTTGAAAAGCTTACAGCCCTCGTCTTTGAATTCTTCGATCTTAGCGAGCAATTCCTCTTCTGTAACTTCAAGATATTCCGCTAAACAAGGCAAACAATAAAAGTGTTTTGTCTTTTTGTCGATTATCTTTTTGGTTATCCCAATTTCATCTTTTGTAAGTGGAGTTTTTCCACATACATAACACTTTTTTGTTTCCATTTTATTGTAAGCCGTAAATTTTAAAATTCGGCAGATCCTTTCCCCTGTATTCAGTATCAAGCAGACCCAGTTGGTATTTGATCGTATCTCTCATCCTCCTAGCACGATCAAAGCAATATCGCTTAAACACCCTCGGAGATATATCTCCCGGTTCCTGAACATCAGGGAACAGCAGTTTTAAGTAAGCGGTCGCGATACGTTTTACTGCTTCGGTGTCACGGGTATCTGCGCCTGCCGGAACGATGATATACTCATCAACAACGCTCCTATAAGTCATGTCGCTGCGAAGCTCGTGCATGATGGAACAAAAGTATTCTGAATTAAGTGCCCAACCGTTCACTTTTAAGTCGTCCTTCATCCTCGGGATATTCCAGCCCTTGATAAAGCCGTGGAAACGTTCTATAAGGGCTGACTCATGAAAGACAACAGGCAATTCAGTAAACATATTTTTATATCCGTCTGCGTCCATTATCTCTTTTCTTATATTGCCGCAAAGGATCATACCGGCATCAGCGACGCCTTTATAATCCCCTACTGTGAAAGTACCTTGCTCTAAATACCCTTTTAACGCAGCACGCATTTCATCTGCATCAGTGAAAGAGATCGTTTGAACTTCATCTAAGGTGACGAAATCACTTCCAGCTATCAATCCTTCCCTTCGTTTCGTTTGGTCAAAAAACATTTTGGCCCTGCTCATAACACCACCGCTGGAAAGCCAACCAAAGCGACTGACATTGCCAAAAAGGTAGGATTTTCCCGTGCCCTTAGGAGCGAGTTCGATCAAATTCAGCCTTTTTTCCACAAACGGAAGCAAACGGGTGAGCATAGTGAGCTTTTCTTCTTCCGACCCATACCCAGCTGCATTATAATCGACAGCACCCAAGAGCACATCGATCCATTCTTCTACCGTGAACTCCTTACGCGCTTCTTTATATACATCTAAGTCTATCTCATAAGGGCAAAAGTTCTTGAAAGACAAAAGTTTGATCTTACCGTTCTTTGCATTCTTGGGTTTAGGAGCTTTCATCTCAAGTAAGTATTCGATGGAAAAGGGCACCTCATTCGGAGAGCGGTATGCCAATTCTACCATTCCCCATATATCTCTTCCTCTAACAAGATCATCCTTACAGGAATCCCAGACATCGCTTTCAATTATAGTTTCTTTGAAGCCTAAGCCAAAATCAGGCAAGGCGAAAGAGACCTCACCTGTTTTTATATCGATGTTAACAGATACCTTAGCTAAAAATTTTACTGCTTTACCTTCAACGACGATGGCATTCTTGATCGCATTCCAGTCTTCTTTACGCGGGATGAATTTCTTGACGAACCTAACGAGCTCATCTTTCTCAAAATTACCTTCGTCATCTTCAAACTTTTTCAACAACCAATCCCGCATAAAAGCAGGCAGGCTCAGAGATGAGAAAAAGTTGGTCTTTGTTAGGTCTTTGTATACGACCATTTCATCGAAATGATCTCTTAGTTTTTCGGAAAGTTCCATTTCATCCTCCCTAGAATTCATTGTCGAACCCGAAATCATCTTTGATCTTAGCCGCTTTGCCCTTTACTTTAAAGGTTATTTTACCTATCAGGTCCTCTCCTTCAAACACATCAGCTTCATACTGCTTCGCCCTTTTGATATCTTTGAGCTTGAATGTGAAGTGAGTATCATCTATTGCCTCGCCTGGATAAGATTTGTCTCCGACCTCTACCCTAACTCCCTTTGTGAGATCCACATCGGAAATATAAAGATCCAGTGGCGTTCCACTCTTATGATCGGCGATGATCCTTTCAGGATTGAGAACAGTTATTTTAACTTTGATCTGCTTATTGAGTGTCAGGGTGATGACCGGCACTACTATCTCTTCCAGACTGGCACCACCGTGGACTTCTACATTGGCAGCACGGCTACCGCGAAATCTCCCATAATCCGCAAGAACGATAAAACCGTTTTCCTCAAACTTATAAGGTACATCACAGCCATCAAAGGCTTTGCAACAACGTCCTGAGTGCTCTCCTTTAGTGTCTGTATCGTAGGGCACCTCTTGTTTCTTGAGAACAGCTAATCTAGTTGCACCATGGTCACTTGCGATCACAAACGCTTTGCAATGATGCATGCCCAACTCCATCTTTGCGGTCTCCATGGCCTTTTTTATCACATTGAGCTCTGCAGGGATATGGATCGGCGCTTCTTCTTTATCGAAGAAATACCCTCCTTTTTCCTTATGTTTGATGTTGTCCAGTTCTTCTTCTTTGTATTTGTATTTTCCTGTCCACTGATCGAAAAACTGCTTGTTTATAGAAGTTATAGTTGGCAGTTCGGAGCGAACGATAGACGCATGCATAGACAAACCCATTTTTCCGGCAAGATCGCTGATATATGCCAAATATTCTACGCCCAACGCATCTATCCAATACAGATAAGCATTTTCCTTATGTGCGACTTCTTTGATAGCATTATCTCTGGTAGGCAGTTGCGCATAAGTGATCTCAGTGGCATGTTTTTCAACAAGGCCGAGAAATCCATCGGAAACATGGTTAGTAACTTTAAGCAGCTTATATGCTTCAAAGTATTCCGTCAATTCATCTGCCAAAACCGGACAGTTAAATTTATATTTTTCCAAATAAGAATGAAGGGCAGGATATACGTAAGTTATAGCTTCACACATCCCATGCTGAGCTATCCACTTGATCACGGTTTTCTTTTCCAGTTCAGTGTTATCAGTCAGGCGATATATACTTTCCTCAGGATCGACCTCATTCTCCTTTATAAAAACAGCTATATCAGATTCAGAAAAATCTTTAAGCAGTTTTTTCCGCTCATCGTACATCCGTCTGAACCGCACTTCCTTATGAGAAACTGCGGTTATCTTCACTATGATATTTGTTTTGAGCTCCTCAAAATCGGTGGTTGCATCGACAGCAAATTTTAGATAGGTATTTTGTAACTTCCCTACATTCAGTTTTAAATACAAGAATACGAGCCAACTGCTAAAGCTTTTTCCGGACAATGCATTATTTAGATCATCAAGGATATTTTCATCGATGCCATACTCCTTGAATATAGCATTGATATCATTCCCGAATTTTTGCGCTTCCTGCAGTAACCGTTGCCATTGTTCTTCTGTTCCAAGTTCTAGACCAAGGGTAAAGTCCTCAAAAAGCAGTTTGATAAGGGCATGTGCACCGGTCAATTTTCGGAGCGGTAACAATGTATCATCCAAGAGCATAGATGTGTTCACGTAAACAGTGTTTTTAGCGCCATCTTCCATGGCCTTCAATAGATCTTTTATGCCCTCTTTTACATTGACCCCCGGTATCTTCTGCATAACTGTTATCGCCAAACCGGTGTAGCGATTAGAGGAAACATAGGCTCTTTGTTGGGCCATCATCTTGTTATCGGTGCGGATCACCTTCTCTGCTTCTGCAGAAACGCCTCTCAAGAGAAGGATAGCTCTCGCATTTCCAAGGGTGGTGTTTTTCAATTTCCCAAGTTCTTTTTCTGCAAAGGCAGCACCTTTAAGAGCCAGATATTCACCTAAGCCGACCACAACGAATTTGTTTTCTTTGTGGTTCACATCCGAAGTTCGAAAGTAATCGACCAGTTCATCAACGCTGGGGAACTTATCTGCTTTTAAACAGAAATCGCTCATCCGGACAACAGCGATGTTTGCTTGTTTCAACTCTTCCAGTACGGAAAGGTAGTCCTCGTCTCCGACAACGTAGAAAAAAGGCAGGCCTTTTGCAGTTGCTATATAATTTTGAACTTCCCTGCAAAGCATGGCTCAATTCTCCTTATTTTTGATGATCTTCACGCCAAGCCCCATATCCTTTTTGGCAGCTTGGATCAACCACTCTTTTAATTCATCATCCGGCATATTCTTGATCAGACTTACCACCCTATCACTGCCCCCTGCGCCATATTCAGCAACTGCCAACTTATGGAGCTTATCTTTGATCATAGGATCATCCATCCATTCGTATGCACTGATATAGGTACCTTTTAGAGCTTTCCTAACATCATTGACGTTGGAAAGAAGACTGGCGAGGTCTCCGACAATGGTCTTTTTAAAGCACTCGTCACGATAGGCAACTGAATCCAGATGGGCAAAGAAATCAGCTTTATTCAAGAAGCTCAAAGCTTCCTCGATGTCTTTTTCGTTCTGCCCGCTGTCGCCGTTAAGAGTGGCGAATGCTTTTTTTGCCTCTGTATACTGCTCTTTCTTAACGCAGCATAAAATGGGTGTAAGGTAGTGGTCGGACCATGCCCTTGGTGTCTCCAAACTACCTACTTTCTCTTCCCAAAGTTTTTGGAGTTGATTTCTCTTCTGGCTTTTTTTATAGTCTTCTGCTGCTTTCTTCACTGCTGCATTGCACACAGTCTCAGTAGCAGTAAACATATCAATGGTGATGGAGTTTTTGATATCCTCGCATTCAACATCGCTAAAGCCTTCCAAATAAGGTGCATATATCTCCTTGAAAACTGCCAAAGGCTTTTGCAATATTGCACGAATTTCTGTCTCATGCTCTGTCATTTCGGCAAGAAAAGCCTTCAATCTTTCAGGGAGCACTTCTTCGTTTTTCGCAATACCCAACAAATGGTCGAAGAATTTTTGCAGCATCGGTCTCTTCGCTCGAACAGCTTCACTAGAGAACCTCATAAATTTAACTTCTTCACGCCAGGCTTTAAATGCGGTTTCTTTTGTTTTTGCAGACCCGTTCAAAAAAGCGTTTGTACTCTTAACTACTTCATATTCTGTTATTAGCTTCCTGATCTCGTCCTCGCCCGTGGTCCTATCCCAAAGAGCAGAATACTCAACGCTGAAAACTCTTTTGATATCTGCCAATACTCTGTCATCAGCGTTGATATCTTTGGCGATATTATATAATTTGCCTCCTTCAAATCCCTCTATAAATAACTGTATCCCCTTCTTGCAGTTTTCACCGGATAGCAGTTCCTTCAAGTTTTGGGTCACCGAAGGCCGTTGCATAACTATAGTGCCTATCTCATTGGCAACATCATGGGCATCGTCTCCTTTGTCCTTCACAAGTTTTATATAAAGCTTGACAAGATCGAATGCCCCGGTCGTATCCACCTCTTCCAAGCACCAAACCGGGTATATCAGCTCCCGCATTTTCTCATGCACAAATGTGCCTGCCTGTTGCGGTGAGGAAGCGTTGCGTGTGATAGACCATGCGCTTTTGGTAAGCTCATAGAATGCTCTTTCTTTTTCGGTCAGGTTTACTATATAAGCATTCTTGGGTTTCTTAGCGATGTAATTCCCTATCATTTCGGAAAGCTTATCCGGCGTCATTGCATCGCTATGCCCTTCTGCATCCATATAACGGTATGGGTCTTTGCTGTATTCTTTTAAGAGGAAGCCGATAAGGAAAGCTGAAAGGTTACAAGGTGAGAAACCGTAATCAGCCGCCAAATGCTCATAGATATCACCGATAGAGATCTTACCGGTGCTCATAAATGCTTCGGCGATCATCTCTTGTATATCGTTCTTTATGATAACGATGTGCTCACTTGCAAGTTCTGCTTCCTTCCAATACTCCTTTTTGTCCCAAAACTTGCCCAGTACTTTTTTATCGCAGTCCTTTACAACACCGCCTGTTACCCCGGGCGTGCCTATGCCAAACTTTGCGGCATTTTTGGAATTAAAAAGCTTGAACTGTGCTTCGGTAAGTCCTCTGGCAAAGTCTTGTACATGGGGGAAGCGGTTCAATACTAATGTCTGAAGTATGGTCCTCACTGCTTCGGCGCCGACAACTCTTTCTCCTAACTGCTCAGCATAAGAGAAAACAATGAATTGACCTTCGTATATTTTATTCTTCCAACCGCCTTCCAACACGTTTATAGCCTTACGGTGGTTCAGATCAGATTGTTGCTTGTTGTTGCCTTTGTAGTACTCAGCCATGGCTTCATGATCCACGAATTGCTCAAAGGCTTCTCTCCCTAAGGGTGTTGATAGGGCATCTATGACGATTATATTCTTATATTCCGGATCGGCGATGGTTTCTCTTATCAAAGTACGGAAACTCTGTGCTTCCTCCTCAGTTTTTGCTAACGCCAGCACGGCATAAAAACGCCAGTTCGCATCCTTTCCTTTTAACTGATCCATGATCTTCTTAAAATTGGCTTTCGTCACCACCAGCAAGTCACTGTGATCCGAATCAAATGGATCCCGTGCATAGCGAAGCTTCAATGCGGGCGTCAAATTCAGGGCCTCTGCCACAGCAGGGCCAGTTTGCACCAACTTGTCAGTCGTGCCTATTTCTCTTATCTTCTTTTTGATTTCTTCTATCCTGCCGCTGTCGCCGGCAAGTTTAGCAGTGGAAAAAACTTTTTGCCCATCAGCGAGTAGGTTCTCGATCAAAATGCCCTTATCAACAAGTGCTTTTGCAATGCTCTTGCAGGAAGTTTCCAGTTCTCCGCTGTCTCCTTCAAAAGCATAACTGATATTTTGGTCTGTAGGCTTTAAAAGGGGTATCATGCCGCCTAACCGTTGATCCATAGACTGCATGATCAAAACAGTTTTTAGAACGGTCTTTTCACTTTCGTTCAACTGTTCCTGTTGCGGATAAGTATCCAGAATGAGCCTGATATCATGAGCCAGGTTGTCTTTCCCTTTTTCGTAGAAAAAGTTCCACAACATATCCACTGTCAATAATTTCCGCTCCGATGTCGGCCCGGCATTTTTGATGAACCACTGGAAAGCTTTAACATCCATATCTTCGGAAGTTTTGATAAAATCAAATATACTGCGCTGATTGGACTGGAAAGTTACAGCGATATTTTTTAAAACGAGAGCCGCCATGGGATGGATGGGCAGGATGCTTTTCATTGCGTTTTCGTTGCTGATATTCGCCGCTTTGATAACTGCTTTACGGGCATTGGGCACGTAAGCAGTAAGCTCCTCGACCATTTTTTCCCATGCCTCCTTGGCCGCAGGTTTGACGCTGAACGCATGACCTATCAGCTCGAAGGCGATATTATCCGGCAGAGCTATCTCCACCTTTTCAAAGCGTTGTTGTACTACTGTCCATGGATTGGCCCTGTCGCTGCTGCCGTAATCCTTTGCCAGCGAAGACAGCGGGTGTGTGACGATAATGAAATAAAATGGTTTTTCCTGGCATATGGAAACTATCTTCTGAAATTCACCTAAGGATGTGCTGTTCTGCAGGAAATAATCGCTGAACTCATCCCAAACAAGAACTATCTTGATATTATTATTGTCTATGATGTCTATGATCCACTTCCGCAAAGAATCTGCTGTTAGATCGAGGGCCGTTATGCCTTCTTGTTCAGCTAAGCTAAGAATGCTGTCCATAAGAGAAGATGCATCGCTGCTCTTCTTCAATTTGTTGATGATCTCGTCTGCATCCGACTGCGAAAATGCAGATGACCATTTCGGTTTTTTCAAAAGATCATCCATGAACCGCTTATGGCTCTCGTCTTCCAACCAAGCGATAACGCTTTCCTTCAATGTGTTTTGGCCTTTGTAGGCGATCCCTTGTTCCTCTAAGGCCTTATTTATGCTTTCCTGTACGAAAAGAAACAATTTCTGAGGCGTGTGGATATCTCCGGAAGAATAGCGATATGCAGACACTATCCCCTGTTTTTTATGGCCCAGCAATTTTTGCAGCAGCACTGGTTTCTTCTTCAGCGGTTCGAATTTATCCCAATAGGCCTTCACTTCATCTTCCGAAACTTCAAGAAGCTTCCTAAGGGTGTGGGCACATTGAGACTTGCCTGTGCCATAAGAGCCATGGATCCAAATAGACCGATTGACGTTGCCGCCAAGTACTTTTTCCGTTAGTTCCAGAAGGTTGATAAAAGTTTCGTGAGGATAGGTAGTGTTCCATGGAGCACCATTATTGATGGCAGACTGATCGATACAGGGAAAATATTTTTCATCCACATCAAAATATTCACAATACTTCAAGTACTCAACAACCATCTTATTTTTCCTCCTTGAACAGTTGCAACACATCGTTGCTGGTCTTATCTCTCAATGTGATAGTCTGCAGATCGTTGGTGAACGTGGCATTGATAAATTCCGGATAGGCAGCGGAAAGGCCTAACAAGATCGACTTCATTTCTTCCTTATCGTACAAGCCGAAAATGCGTACCGGACTGATACCGTCCCTTTCCACCGTTTCATCATAGAGGTAAGAAACGCGTAATTCTTTATCTAAATTGCATTTTTCTGCGAACTTATACAAAGAATAAAGTATGACACGGTTATCGCTGATAGAACATTTGGTTCGTACCAGTTGATCATCGTCGGTCACATGACCGAAATTCAGAACTGTTCCAAAAGGGGTAGCCACTATACGTTTAAATGCTTTTACTATAGATTTCGCATCCTTAGGCTTTACTTCAAGTGCTTCTAATCTTTCCTCTATATTCGATCTTTCATAAACATGTGCTATATCCATGGTCTTGATATACCATGCAATTTGAGGATTTTCCATTGCAAGGTTTGTTAATATAAGGCTCAATGCTGTGTCGCTTTCCCAACCAATATCACTAATCAATCTAGCAAAATCAGTAAAATGATTCTTTTCATTAAGCCCAGCATCCTTAAGAAACCTTCTGAACATATCGTACATCATCGGCCCAAGTGTATGTTCAGAAAAGAACTTGTCCTTTAATTCAAAGTATGAAACTAACCAATCACGTTTAGGGGCATGATCTGCGAATGAATTAAGACTTTTCAAGTTTTTTCCTCCTCCTTGGGGATGACGTCGTGAATGATACAGAAGGCATCCACTTTCGATCATGTGGCACTGGTAACAATGCAAACAGTTGTCTATAGCAAGCTTGCCATCGCTAAACTTAATACACCCATGTACGCAATTTGTCTCGCATACCTTACAGGCAGAACAGTAAGCCGCTTTTCGGAAAACTTGCTTGAATAATCTAGAAAACCTTGGGCTCTCTACAGTTAGTCGCTCAGGAAAAGTGACAATGTATCCGTTTTCCTTATTCTCTATATGAAACGGAAAATCTTCTCCTTCAAAAAGCACAGTATACCCACTATCTGTTTTGCTGAGCATTCCCAATGTTTTTATCCATTCTTTCCAGTCCTCACTAGGATCAGAAACTCTAATTTCTACTAATCCATTCGTAATATTTTCTGCACACCGAGATTTATTTACCTTGAGGTCCCTTCCATTATTTCTGGCAACCCATCCTCTATTTATATATGAACTTAAATTTTGGGGATCAGTTGATGAATATGCTTCTCTTATGTATTCAACATACTCATCAATCTCCTGCTTATACGCATTCCTTCTAAAAAAAGCACTTACTCCTACACCCATGGGGCAAAATAGACAGCCAGCACGAGCGTTGCCTTTTTTATATGTTTTGTTTATATTGAGGTGATTCCTAAAAATATACAGCCAAACTTCTGCTGATGTCCATTCCAATATTGGGTTAAAGCTATACTGTCCTTTTTGCTTTTTCCCAAAATTTTCATACTCATAATTTCTTCTTGCTAAACTTTCATGAGATCGAACACCTACAAAGTCCATCCCCACATAATCGTTTTTGCCCGTTATCTCTCTCATCTTCAATGTTTGAGGCGTGCTTTTATGAACACTGCAACACCAGCGCAACACTCTTGAAGGGGGCCCAAACAACTTCCACGATTCTTCCGGTTTAAAATGAGAGCGAGCAATGTAAAAAGGCGTGCCGTCCTCTTCACATTGCTTTCTTGTTTCTTCTACTGCCTCATAGGTATCCGGAAACTCCATGCCGGTATCGCCGAAGATCACCACAAAACTGCCTTTGGGCAGTGCTTTTTTTACAAGGTCGAGCAAAACAGCGCTATCCTTGCCCCCGGAATATGCCACATGAAAGATATCCAACCTATTTTTGAATTTTTCGTACTCCTTGATGATCTTCTTTACAGTTGAATCTTCTATGACCGTAAGCAAGTCTTCGTTGGCAGCGCACATAGCTTCAATATCTATTTTTTCCAACTTGCAACCGTCAGCCTTGGCAAAAGGCACTGCTCCGTTTTCATCCAAAGTAGGCACAAGCTCCGGAGCAGTATAAAGGTTCCCGCCCTTGAGCTTGGCTATCTGTGTGCCTCTGTACCAATAAAGATTAGCTTCCGCCCACATATAGGGCACGTCATTCTGTTTATCGTAATCCCAATATTTATCAAACCCCAATATGTCCAGTTCTTCCGCATAAACCGGCCTTGGTTCTTTAGAAAAAAGAGTGGGTGAAGAGTTCAGCAACAGCCCACCTGTTTCAGGGTCAAAGGTATAGGAATACATGCTCTACCTCTCCTCACGCAACTTAGCAGCAGTCTGCAATATCTCATCCAATGCGGCAAATTTGCTTCTTGCCATATAGCCGTTATCGACAAGATACTTTCCTGCCAGCTCCGGTGTTAATTTTACATCGGCTCTGGCAAGGGCAAGTGCGATCATATCGTAATATTGCCTGTTGAAGTCGTTCTCTGCAATGATCCCTGCATTTTTGTCATTGAAGCTTATCTTATGCAAGCTGTACTTTCTACTGTATTTATAGCAAAAACTCTCCAGCAAATAGTGGTTCCAATTCTGCCCGCAAAGCGGGAACAAGGCAAAGGTAGTAACATCCCGTACTGCCCTAAAGTGATCTGTTATAAATCCGGACAACACAGCGTCGATCTCATCTACATCAAAATCCACAAAACGATCAGCCACGAAACGGGTCTTGCTGACTCGCACCATAACATCATAAAGTGCCTGTAAAGCAGAATATCTGTCTGTAACTTTAGTAAGTTCTATAGCCTTCTCTATAGCTTCATCAACAGTACACTCATCCTTATCTTTAAGAAACTGTTTCAGCAATTTTATGGTGTCTAACTGAGTGTTTTCGGTCGTGAGTATCAAACCGTACAGCTTATACTTGTCCATCAACACCATCTTATAGATCGCATTGTATATAGTTTGCTTGGGTACTTGATAATTTACTTCTTCCAAGTCTCCCAAGGGCACCTCTAAGAGAGGAACATAGCCCCTTTCTCTGCAAGTTTCATCTGCGAATTTAAGGATCGCTTCTTTTTCCTCATCTGTGATCATAAGGCGGTCAGTGAGCAGGTATTCTCCTTCAGCCACCCATACGAACAAATCGTTCCCAGACATAGCTCGCCAAATGTGATCCAAAGGTACAAAAGGCAACCGTTCTTTCAAATTGTAACCGCTTTCGACCGGTTCAGTTCCCCAAATTCGTCTTAATTCATCCGTTATTGCTTCTCTTTCAGTGCGCCTGCTTCCCTTTATCAAGAAGTTTTTAGCAAAAGAACATCCCGTGATGCTTTTCTGTAAATAGCCCTTGAGCAACTCAAAAGAGGTGATAGTATGCTCTCGCATCCATTTCTGCTTCTGCTCGTACAGACTTTCGTAAAAAATGATATCTGACCCGGTGGAAAAAATATCATCAACTATACCTTGCAATTCTTGCAACATCTCATCGTCTCTGAGATAAAGCCTACCATCGATGACGATACCAACAGTTAAGATGGCCCTTCTTAGTTCCTCATCATCTTCCGGGAGAATGATCCCTTTCTGATCTGCAATCTTCCGAAAACGCATCAGTTCCAACTTCGACTCATACTTGAGACCATAAGCATAATGTTCTTTCAATACCTCTCGTATTGCGTTGCTTATTTCGTCCATCAGTGCACTTTGCGGGCCTGTCTCGGCAGTCTTTTCCTCTGTAAATTTAAGCAACCTATTGATCGCTGCCATTAAATGTCCGTAGCATAGGTCATCAAACTTTTTGAAGTTCGGATCACTGTATAATGCCTTTGCCAGTGTGATTATGGTTTCCCTATCCTTGCCAAAGAAAGAACATTGTTCGTATCCATTAGCAGCAGCAAAACGCTCTGCCTGCCTGATAGAAAGAACATAGATGTAACAGGTAGTTTTCGAAAGTCGCAAGGTATCCTTTAAATATGATCTATAATCTTCCTCCAAAAATACAGTATCCGGTATGACCTTTGACGTACCCTCCGTTAAAGCATCGCCGGCAATATATTTTTTTGCTTCGTCAAGGATAGTGTTGTACCTTGCTCTGTTATAGCGATACAGTTCGACAGTTGTTATAAAAAGTCTTGAAGTATGAATAAAAAAATTAGTTACTCCTCTATATGCAGATTCGATACTATAAAGCTGATAAGCAATGCCGCTAACATCTCTGAAGACATCATCGATGACCATACCACGATTTACGGCCATTTGACGCAGATCTGCGGAAACACGTTCCGTCACCTCTTTGCGCTCTTTACCGCCTTCCATGATCTCAAGATATCCTTCAAGCAGGATCACAGCCTCATGTATGTTCCATTTTACTTGCTTTGGCGTAAGACTCATCCCTTCGTGTAATAACATATGTATGTTACCAATTACATTACAAAAACACTACACGTTATTCTTTCATTTTACCAAACCAAGGTAGAATTGAACAGAAATTTTTCGCATTACTATAAAATGAGTTTAATGAGATCATTGTCTGTCTCTCAAACAAAAGTACACCGCCGAGCTCTCCCTCATCACAATCTTCCCCTTCTCATTTCATTTTATCAAACCACCTAGACAACATCCGTCACTCTAAAAAAATTCTTCCTCAAATTTTCGCAATTGTCTTGGCAGCGAAGCGTGCTTCCCCCCTCTTTCCTCCCCTCTCGCTTTTTCTTTTGCATTTTAGAGGCAAATTAAATTTGCCCTTTCCCCGCTCCTGTGGCATAATTAAGTTGAAAAAACTTCGATCCCCCTCGCTACAAGCGAAAGAAGGTGCCCCATGTTTGCCAACTACCGCTACTTTCTCGTCCTCTGCGAAGAGAAAAACATCACCCGCGCCGCCGAACGCCTCTTCATCACCCACCAAAACCTGAGCAAATACCTCTCCAATTTGGAGAAAAAGTGCGGCGTCCCCCTCTGCCGGCGCAAGCCCGTCTTCTCCCTCACCCCCGCCGGCCAACTGCTGCTGGCCACCTTCCGCCAAGTGGAAGCCGCCGAGCTGAATTTGACAGAACAATATCGCGACCTGCAGGAGAACGCCGACGGCGAACTGCGCCTGGGCACCACCGAAGGGCGCTTCCGCATCCTCATGCCCGACATCATCAGCGCCTTCAGCAAGGCCTATCCCCACGTGCGGCTGCTCACCTTCAGCGCATCCTCCCCCGATCTGCGGGACATGATCCTCAACAATCAGCTGGACCTGATGGTGGTGGGGCTCTATTACAAGCCCGGCAGCGCCCTCTATCACCGCACCGTTTTGAACGAGCGGCTCTATTTGACGATCAGCGACAACATGCTGGCCCGCTATTTCCCCGACACCTACCCCGCCTGCAAAAAAGTTTTCGCCCAAGGGGCCGACCTTCGCCTCTTCACCAAGGTGCCCTTCGCCTTCAACCTGCCCGAATTCAATTCCAGCCGCATGCTGCAGGCCCATCTGGCCAAGCTGGGCGTAGAATTGGACTGCGTCCACACCTCTTCTCATCCCGATCTTCACCACATGATGAGCGCCCGCGATCACGCCGCCAGCTTCTGCCTCACCATGTATCTGCCCCAGCTTTTGAAACTGAACAAAGAAAGCGGCGGCATCCTCAACGTTTTCCCCATCAAAGGCTTAACGGAGACCAACCCGGTGGTGATAGCCCACGCCAAAGCCCGCAGCTTCGGCAGACCCGCCCGAGCCTTGATCGATCTCCTCTGCCGTCAATGCCGGGCCTACGGCAAGTACGACCTGCCCCTGCCCGAATAAAAAGAAAGCGCCCCTGTCTTCGGACAGAGGCGAATGCATAAGAAAAGAACCCTCGCAGCTGCCGTCCGTCCCTGAAGCGGGCGGCAGTTTTTTATATGATGAATGATGCGGAGGAAGCAGGTCAACGGACGGTCTTAAGGCCCATGCAGACAGCCGCGCTGCAGAGGAGGAGGCCCATGAGCCGGCACCGAAAGAAATTTTTCCTGCTGCGGGCGGCCGCCTCTTTTTTGCCAAAGACTGCCGCCCGGCAAGCTCGCTCTTTCTTATTTCAAAGTTTGATTTTTGATCTGTCCCTTGGGCAGTTCTCTGAAGAGAGCCTTGGAGGTGCCTGCCCGCAAAAGATAGCTGTCGGTGTTGTGGCCCACCAGTTCCGCCACTCTCCGGCTGATGGCCATGGCCTTATCGAGGTCGATGCCGGTGGCCACCCCCATCTCGTCGCACATGTGGAGCAGATCTTCCGTGGCTACGTTGCCGGCGGCGCCGGGCACGAAGGGGCAGCCCCCCACGCCGGCGAAGCTGGCATCGAATTGGGTGAAGCCCGCCTGCATGCCGGCCAGCACGTTGGCGATGCCCAGGCCCCGGGTGTTGTGAAAATGCAGCCACCAATTTACCTGAGGATAGCAGCGTTTCATCTCGCAGCACATGTCGTAGACTTGGGTGGGATAGGCCATGCCGGAAGCGTCGGAGAGGCTGATCTCGCCGATGCCCACAGCCAGATAGGCTTCCACTATGTCTTTTACGTCTTGAATGGGTATCTCTCTGTCCCAAGGAGAGCCGAAGGCCATGGAGATGGAGCCGGAGATGCCTATGCCGGCAGCCTCGGCCTTAGCAACGCACTCGGCGAAACCGGCCACGGTCTCGGCGGGAGTGCGGTTCAAATTGGCCAAATTGTGGGCCACGCTGGCCGACACGTTCAGCTTCACCTTGCTGCAGCCGCAGGCTGCCGCTCTGTCTACCCCCTTGGCGTTGGCGATGAGGGCCCTGTATTCCACCCCCGGCACCCGTTTCAAGCTTTGAAAAACTTCATCGGTGTTGGCCATTTGAGGCACGGCCTTGGGGCTGACAAAGCTGCCCACTTCGATCACGGGGAAGCCCGCTTCCCCCATGGCGTCGATCAATTCTCTTTTTTCTGCGGTGCTGAAGAAGCGTCTTTCGTTTTGCAGGCCGTCGCGGGGGCCCACTTCGCATAATCTTATCTTTTCCGGCAATTGCATAGTCATGGCTGTCTTCCTCCTTAATATTTTATCAGCAATAACCTACGATCACAGCCAACATCATGAAGAGATTGGCGAAAATGAACCACAGGCCGAACAATTTGCCCATAAATTTCATCCAAGTGCCGTAGCCTACGCCGCAGGCGGCGAGGAAGGCCATCAAAGAAGAAGAATGAGGATAGATGTAATTGGAGAGGCCGTCGCCGTAATTCAGGGCCAGCACTGCCGTCTCTTTGGACATGCCGATGAGATCGGCCACCGGGAAGAAGATGGGCATGGTGACGTTGGCTTGGCCCGACCCGCTGGTGACGAAGAAGTTGATGATGGTGTGGGCCCAGAACATGATGGGGCCTTGAATGAGGGCCGGCACATAATTCAGCACCATAGAGATGTAGTAAACGATAGTGTCCAGGATGTGGCCTGCGTCCATGGCCAAGGCCACAGAGCGGGCGATGCCTATCATGATGCAGGCGCCCAGGATGGTCTTGGCGCCGGCCACGAAGCTGGCGCACATTTGGTTGGCGTTGCGCCGGCCGATGACGGAAGCTATGATGCCCGTCAAGAGGAAGCACACCGCTGTGCCTTCAAAGCTCCAATTATATTTAGAGCAGCCGATGATGAGGGCGACAACGCCCAGGGCCAGCACCGAGAGGCACACCACGTGCCTTGCGCTCATCACCGGCAAGGAAGCAGGGTCCCCCGGTTCGATGACGTTTTTGATGCCGTAGCAATAACTCTTGGTGGGGTCCCGCCGCACCGTCTCCGCATAACGGCAGATGGCCCAGGTAGTGATGACGATCATGCACACGAAGCCTATCCACCTAAAGCCCATGCCGTGATAGAGAGGCAGGCCCACCATCTCGTTGGCGATGGCGGTGGTGCTGATGTTCAGCATGCCGCAGGTGGAGCCGAAGGAAGAAGCGGTGATGATCACCGCTGCCGCCGTCACCGCATCGTAGCCCATCATCAGGCACAGCATCAGCACCACGGTGCTGAAGGGGATGAAGTAGTTCATCTGGATGGGCACGCTCATGAGGCCGAAGGCCACCATCATCACCACTATGGCCAAGCGGGGAGTTTGGGTGAAGCGGGTCACCAGCACCCGCATCAAAGCGTGGACGGAATCGGTGTCGATGATCATCTGCACGCCGCCGGCGATGAAGAACATGGTGAAGATCAAGCTTGCCTGCTTCACGAAGCCTTTGTAGATGAGGTTCAGCATGTAGGCCGGGTTGACAGGCGTGTTGGGGATGAAGGAAAAGCCGTTGGGGTCCACCACCTTGGCTCCCGCCGCATTCACTATGGTGGCATATTTGCCGGCGGGGATGACGTAGGTGAGGATGCAGGCCAAAAGCAGCATGGCTATAACTACCAAATATTCATGGATGTGAGGGAATTTTTTTGCTATGGATCGGGCGCTCATCGTTCTCTTTCCTTTCTCTGTTATTGAAAGTCGATCTGGCGGAACACGGTCTCGCCGTCTCTCACGGTCATTTCGGTCTTCAACAGTTCGCCGCCCTGCAGGGTCGCGCCGGCGGAATCTTTAAAGAGCACCGGCTTCTTGATGAGGCGGTGCACGGCGATATCGGCGCAGGTGCCCAAGCACAGGCTGCCCAGCTCCCGCTCTTGGCCCAGCAGACGAGCCGGTATAGTGACGGTGCGCTCGATCACCTGCGGCAGGCTCAGCCCCAGCGACAAATATTTGGACATCACGAAGGGCAGCGAGAAGGCCACATACGGCAGATAGGCCGATTTCACCGTCAGATCGGTGCTGATCACGTCCGGCAGCAGCCCCTCGGCCAAACACTGCCGCGCCACGGCGAAATTAAAATGATTGGTGCCGTTGGCCGCGTCGAAGATCACGCCCCGCTTTTGATGGGCGAACAATTCGGGGACTACCCTTCCCTCTCTCACTGCGCTCTCGCCCTTGCCTTGGTACACGTGGACGTAGATGTCGCCGGGCCGCAGCAGGCGGGCTATCTCTTCCACCTTCACCGGCGGGTTCGTGGTATGCACCGCCACTCGGCAGCCTGCCTCTTCGGCGATGTCGATCATCGCTCGCATAGGCTCCAAGCCTCTGCCGCCCACCAATTCTATGCTCTGTCTCACTTTCAGGCCCAAAAGCTGATCGGCATATTTTTTCAAAAAGCGCAATATCTTGCCTCTTTGAAAGAGGGCCGGGTCGTAGTTCTCGTGGCTGGCGGTGGTCACCATGCCGGTGGGGCACACGTTGAGAAAGGCTTTCACTCTCAAACGGCTGCAAGCGGTAAAACTGCGGAAAGCTTCGTAGTTGGCGGTGCCGGTGGTGCCCGGGTCTACCACCGTGGTGACGCCGGTGGGAAAGCACATGGTCTCGCCGTGCAGGCCCAGGTCCGTCACCATGGCTCCCAAGTGGCAGTGATAGTCGATGAGGCCGGGGGTCACGATGCAGCCGGCGGCGTCTACGGTCTGGGCAGCCGTCGCTCCTTCTGCCGCTGTGATGAGGCCGTCTTTCACCGCCACATCCTCTATGCAGTCCACGCCTCTGTAAGGGTCTATCACCCGTCCGTTGCGGATCAAAATATCAACTTTGCTCATAGTCTCTCCATCTCTCTTTCTATCCGCCATGAGCCCGGGCGCCAAGGCGACCGGGCCGCACATCATCGTTTCTCAGATGACCTTTTTGTTTTTCAGTTCTGCCAGTTCTTCGTCCTTCATGCCCAGCAGGCCCTTGTAGATCTCTTCGTTGTAAGAGCCCAGAGCCGGGCCGGCCCATTTGATGCGGCCGGGGGTCTCGGTGAGCACCGGGCTCACTCCCGGCATCTTCACCGTGCCGAACTCTTTGCAGGGCACTTCCATGATGTCGTGACGGGCGGCATATTGAGGATCTTCGAAAATATCTTTCATGCTGTAAATGGTGCAGATGGGGCAGCCGGCCTTATCGCAGCGTTCCTTCAATTCGGCGAAGGTGTGCTCGGCGCACCACTCTGCCACGGCGCTCATGATGGGCTTGGGATCGGCCAAACGATCCTGCGTCTTGGCATATTTAGGCAGCCACTCTTCTCTCTTGCCCATGGCATCGCACAAATGCTCGAACACCGGGTTGGTGCTGCACACGATGATCACGAAGCGCTCGTCTTTGGTGAGGAAGGTGCCGATGGGGCAGCTGCCGCCGGTAGACATGGGAGCCCGCTCCCGCACGGTGCCGAAGATATCGTATTGCGCTACCATGGCCTCCATCATGCGGAAGAGACCTTCGTACAGGCTCACGTCCACTTCCTGAGCCTTGCCTTTCAGGCAGTCTCTGTGATAGAGGCTGATCATGATGCCGATCACCAAATTGAGGCCGGCCACGTAATCGGCCAAGGGGAAGGGCGGGCTGACGGGGGGACGGTCCGGATAACCTTGCATGTAGGTGTAGCCGCTGAAGGCCTGCAGGGCGGCGCCCAAACCGGCCAGTTTGGCATTGGGGCCGGTCTGGCCGTAGCCGGTAACGTGGCCCACGATGATATCGGGGTTGGCTTGGCGCAGCACATCGATGCCCAAGCCCCACTTATCCAAAGTGCCGGTGCGGAAATTTTCCACGATCACGTCGCTTTTGGCCACCAGGTCCAAAAATATTTTCTTTCCTTCTTCATAGTGGAAGTCCAGAGTGATGGTCTTTTTGTTGCGGCCCATAGACGGCCAGCGGATGCTCACGCCGTCCTTCAAGGGGCCCATGGCCCTGAAGGTGTCGCCCCGGCCGGGCATTTCCACTTTGATGACCTCGGCGCCGAAGTCGGCCAAAAGGCCGGCGCCCCAGGGACCGGCGATAACGGTGGAGATATCCAGCACTCTTATTCCGGCCAACGCTTCTTTTTGCATAGTTTCTTCCTCCTTTTTTCAGGGACTGTTGCAGACGGCTTCTCTTCCCCGCCCCTCTTCGGGCAGGGCCCCGTCCTCTTTTGTTCGCAGTATAGCACCGTTGTCGGCAAATATAAAGCACATAAAATTTGAATCAGGCAATTTCCGATTGCCGCAAAAAGTAAAAGAAAGAGACTTGTCCGCAGTTCCTGCTCGGACGAGCCTCGTTTATTTTTACGCGGAAAAATTTTTCTGTTTACAACGTCCCTTCGCCGCTTCTTTCTATATATAAGAAATACCCACATCGAACTCCATCCCGGGCATGTATATCGCCGGTCACTGAGCCTGTCCCGGGCTTCCTCATCTTGATCATATAAATCAGCTGAGCGTACAAGAGGAAGGAAGTGCCCGGCGCTGCAGGGCGCCCTAACGCTTCCTTCCCCTTGCACATCTCACTGATCGTATCAGTTGTGCTGGGGAAGCCCGGCCTCGTGAACATCCAAATGATTTAGATGACACTGTCGAGGAAGCGTTCGTTCCCCCAACTCCTCACTCCACACTCCACACTAACAGCAGTGCGTCGCACACTTCGACAAGCTCAGTGTACGACGCACTTCTCAACTCCACACTCCACACTCCAAACTCCAAACTCAATAAGGGCCGCAAGGCAGGGGCAAGGGGACGCAAATGTGCGTCCCCGGTCATTTTGTTTTTTGTTCGATCTTTTCAGTCCCAATACTGCTCCACCTTCGCCGCTGCTGCTTGAGGAGAGAGATGAAAATGCCGCACAAGTTTTTGTGCTATGGCGTCTTTTCCCAAAGAAAGTTCCGCCATCGCTGCTACCATGGCAGAGATGCCTTTTTCTCTTTCCTCGTTTCTGCCTTCGGCTCTGCCTTTCTTCATGCCTTCGGCTCTCCCTTCGGCTCTGCCCTCTTCTAAAGCATCCTTTCTGACATTGTACTCGTGGATCTCTCTTACTTTCTTTTCATCGAACAATACTACCATCATATCCTCTACCTCCCTCCGCCGTGACGCCAAAAAAACGGGCAGCACTCCTTCTTCGATACAGCGGTCGATGATCCTCTTTACAGTTTCCACTGTAGGTCCGCCTTTGCGCCGTTCTTCGTCGGCGATCTTGCAAAAGCGCACGTATTGGTTCACGATGTCGCTTTTATCGGCGGCATCTCCCCGCAGCACTTTGACTGTCAATTCCGCGAATTCGTCCCCTCCGCAAAGATCCGAGAGCCGCAACCTGTCGGGCACGTCCCCCTTTCCTGTGTAAATAACATACAGCTCCATCTTGGGGAAGCTGTACGCCTTAGCGGCGTGCAGGCTCCATAGCTTTTCATCGCTGTAGGCCTTGTATGTGGCTGCCATATAAAACAGCATGCGCATGGGAAGATTCGGGGAAAAAGTCGACTGGGCTTCCACCAAAATGATCAGCCTGTCTTTCACCAAAAAGCCTAGGTCGTTGTAGATGTCGTCGACCAAGACGTTGGTCAGCGTGATCACTTCGATGTCTTTTTCTTCGACGCCTTCGTCTTCTGCGTGCAACGACTTATAGAGCTGCAATGTGTACTGCGGGTCTTGAAAAAGATAAGTGAAAACGCTGTCTTTTACGGTCCTTTTCATGTGGGGCATCGGGTCTCCTCCTTTTGTTTTTTTATTTTGTTCACCTTGCCCCTGATGTGACCGTACTTTTATTATACATTTTCAGGGGCAAAATGAGAAGAAAAACTTGCTGTGTTATGCTGTATCGGGAGACGAGCACGCCGCCCGAGGGGTCGCCGGGCATGTAGCGCCCGCCCGTTGAGCTTGTCCCGGGCTTCCCCAGCACAGTCGGACAAATCAGCTGTGCCTTCAAGGGGAAGGAAACGTTAGGGCGCGGATGAAAGGCTCTGCTGCGCCGGGCATATAGCGCCCGCCCGCTGAGCTTGTCGAAGCGTTAGGGCGCGAATGAAAGACTCTGTTGCGCCGGGCATTTCGACAAGCTCAATGACCGGCGATATACATGAGGAGCGCCCACCCAACTCCTCACTCCACACTCCAAACTCCACACTAATAAAAAAGCCTTCGCCTAACGGCGAAGGACGTGCCCACTTCGGTCCGACTGTTTTATATCCCGCTGTCGGTCGGCGGCTAGATCACTACTGTATTCGTTTGTCCGCAGATAACAGGGGCTGACCCTTGCGGTGCCGCCGCTCCCATCATGAGGTAGGCGGCTCAAAACACCTTTATTGTAACAAGGTCGAAAGATAAAGTCAACGCTTTAAAATTTCTTGAAGGGTGTCAAGTAATCGTTGGCAAAATTTTACGCCGTTCTCCCAACTCCTCACTCCTCCCTCTTGTACTCTCAGCTGATTTGATTGGCTGTGCTGAGGGAGCCCGGCCCTTGTACATCCAAATAATTTAGATGACTCTGCTGGGGAAGCCCGGCAAACTCCCCCACGCAAAAAGCGGCAAGCATGCGCTTGCCGCTTTGTTTGCCTTGCTTTAAATTTTTGCGGAGCCTATTTCAGCAGCCCCTTTTCTTCCAAATATTCCGCCAAGCACTTGGCTATTTTGTTGGTCAATTTCAAACAGTTCTTCAAATGCTCTCTGGTGTTGAATTCATAAGGCATAAGATCGCCGCATTTGGTGGACCCGAACTCCGCCGCGAAGCGGTCGTGGAATTCTTTGGAGAAAGGATAGATCTCTTTCAGCGGTTTTTCTTCGGGCCTATCCCGCCCCACCAAAGTGCTGATCACCATGATGCAGCCCGCCATAGCCCCGCACAAGTCGCGGGCGTGGCCCATGCCGCCGCCGAAGCCCGCGCACAGCCGAAAGGCCCTATCGTCGATAGGCACCCCTGCCTCTTGGCGGAAAGTTTCTACGATGGCCTCGCAGCAATTGTAGCCGCTCTTGAAATAATTGCCGGCGGCCATGCCCAGTCGTTCGCTTCTTTCACTCATAGTTCGTGCCTCCTCTGCATTATAAGTTCCTGTATTTGCTCCTTAAGGCCCAGCGCAGCGCCGAAGGCCCCAGGAAGTTCACGATCAAGAGCCGCACCAATTGATAAGTTAGGATGATGGACACATCTTCCTTCATGCTCATGCCCGCCAAAGCCATCTCTGCCGTGCCCCCGGGGGCCATGGCCAAAAAGGCGGTGATGAGAGTGAAGCCGTAGCGCTGTGAAAGGAGATGGGCCATGCCCACGCTGATGGCGATGAGGGCGGCAGTGCCCAGCACCACGCAGGGGATGGCTCTTTTGGCCTTCAGCACCCTCTCGGCATCCAAACGCAGCCCCATGAAGAGGCCTATGCTCACCTGAGCCGGGGCCATCAGCCACGCCGGCACCGGCTGCACCCTGCCGCACACCACGGCAAACCCTGCCGTAGCGAGGATCGTCCCCAAAAGAGTGGGAGTGGGCAGATGCAGCTTGCGGGCGAGAAAAGCGCCCAAAAGGGAAAGAGGCAAAAAGATCAGCCAGTGATAGCCCCCCATGTTGGGCATCGCCACCGTGGAGCCGGTCACCTTGGCGTCCAAAAGATAGATCACCATGAAGGGCACGGAGAGCACCACCCCGAAGAGGCGGATCACCTGCATCACCGTCACGATGTTGGGGTCCAGACTTTTGTCTTCTTCCACCATCAGCATGGAGAGAGTGAGGCCGCCGGGGAACATGCCCAGCATGCAGCTGGCCAAGTCTTCGCGGATCACTTTGGCGCTGATGAAGGCGATGAGGATGCTGGCTGCGAAAATAGAGAGAGTGGCCTCCAGCACGCCCATGCTCTGGCTCAAAAAGTTTTGCCACGTGCCCACGTCGATGTTCTCGCCGATGCCGTAGCCCGCCACCAAAAGAGCGCATTCTCTCCATTTGAAAGGCCACGTCACTTGGGCTTTGGCGGCAAAAGTTTTACACAACAGGCCGCAGATCATCCCCGCCAGCAAAAAGGGGATGGGCAGGCGCAGCGACACCAAGAGGCTGCCCAAACATAAGGCAGCGACGAAAAGCAAAGCTCTGTTCAAAAGCATCCTTCTCTCCCTCCCGGTGTCGAGTTTCGATCTCTTTAAGCCCGCTCTCTTTTTTCCATGCTCAGCATCAAGCGGTCGATCAATTCGCTCCTGGTGCCGTGCTGGGTGGACGAATAAGTGAGCAGCTGGTCCTCATACAGGCCCAGCAATTTTTTATACATGGCCTTTTGGGCCGAGGCCGCGCTTTTGGAGAGCTTGTCCGCTTTGGTGAGGATCAACTGCACCGGCAGCCCGCACTCCAGCAGCCAGTTGTAGCATTCTAAGTCGCTGTCCATGGGCTGGTGCCTGATATCCACCAAATGGCACACCAGGCAGATGTTCTCTCCTTCGGTGAGATAGCGGGCGATGAAAGCGCTCCATTGATCTTTGTTGCTCTTGCCGGTGCGGGCGTAGCCGTAGCCGGGCAGGTCCACCAAATAGAAGGGACGCCTTTCGTCTATGCCTTCGTCGCTCCTTTTGGCCTCCAATTCGTAAAAATTGATGGTCTGGGTCTTGCCGGGAGTGGCGCTCACTTTGGCCAGGCCTTTTTGCCGGCACAGGCTGTTGATCAACGATGATTTGCCCACATTGCTGCGGCCGATGAAAGCGGCTTCCAAAAGCGGCGGCTGGGGATATTGAGCGGCCCGCACCGCCGAGGTGATGAATTTGGCTCTGATGATATCCCAATTACCCTTGGTCATCTTTTCCCTCCAATGCCAGGTCAAGCACTTCATCCATGTGGGTCACGGGGATGAAGCGGATGGAGCTGCGGATGTGCTCCGGCAATTCTTCCAGATCCTGCATGTTGCGGCGGGGCAGCAGCACGGTCTTGATGCCGTAACGATGAGCGGCCAGCACTTTTTCTTTGATGCCTCCCACCGGCAGCACCCGGCCGGATAAAGTGATCTCGCCGGTCATGGCCAGGTCTGCCTTCACCTTTCGCCCCGTAAGGGCGGAGACCATGGCGGTGACCATGGTGACGCCGGCGCTGGGCCCGTCTTTGGGCACCGCTCCCTCCGGCAGGTGGATGTGCAGATCCGTATTCTCGTAAAAAGTTTCGTCCAGCCCCAACTCCCGGGCCCGGCTGCGGATGTAGGTGAAGCCGGCCTGGGCCGATTCTTTCATCACGTCGCCTAATTGGCCCGTCAGGTTCAGGCTGCCCTTGCCTCTGAATTTCAAAACTTCTGCTTTTAAGAGCTCGCCGCCCACGCTGGTCCAGGCCAAGCCGGTGCACACGCCCACCTGGGCCTCGGCCCGCAGATCTTCTTCCAAAAAGATGACGGGACCCAAATATTTTTCCAAGTTTTTCTCGCTGACGACGGTGCCCTTCGTCTCGCCGGCAACTATCTTCTGGGCGATCTTGCGGCAAATGGCGGCCAGCTTGCGCTCCAAGTTGCGCACCCCGGCCTCGCGGGTATAATCGCGGATCACCCGCAGCAGGGCCTGCTCGCGGATGCCTATCCTGTAGCCGCTCAAGCCGTGGCTGCGCAGAGTTTTGGGCCACAGATGGAGCTTGGCGATCTTGGTCTTTTCTTCTTCCGTATAACTGGAAAGACTTATCACGTCCATCCTGTCCAAAAGAGCCGGCGGTATAGTGTCCGCCGTGTTGGCGGTAACGATCCAAAAAACATGAGAAAGATCGAAAGGATATTCTATATAATGATCGCTGAAATTGCTGTTTTGCTCCGGGTCCAGCGCCTCCAAAAGGGCAGAGGAAGGATCGCCTCTGAAATCGGCGGCCATTTTATCCACTTCGTCCAGCAAAAACACCGGGTTCATGCAGCCGCAGTCCTGCATCCCTCTGATGATGCGGCCGGGCATGGCCCCGATATAGGTGCGCCGATGGCCGCGGATCTCGGCCTCGTCCCTTATGCCCCCCAAGGAGACCCGCACGAATTTGCGGCCCACCGCTTCGGCCACGCTGTGAGCCAAACTGGTCTTGCCCACGCCGGGGGGCCCGATGAGGCAGAGGATGGCTCCCTTCTGCCTGCTGTCCTTGGTGAGGGCCCGCACCGCCAAAAACTCCAAGATCCTTTCTTTCACCTTCTTCAGGCCGTAGTGATCCCTGTCTAAAATTTTGGCCGCGGCCTTAAGGTCGAAGCTGTCTTCGCTGAATTTGCCCCAGGGGAGCTCCAGCACCGCATCCAAATAATTGCGGATCACCGCATTCTCGGCGTTCATGGGCGGCATTTTGGCCAAACGGCTTATCTCTTTTTCCACTTTGGCCGCCAAGTCTTCGGGCAGCTGAGCATGAGCTGCCTGCTCTCTGTATTCGGCCGCTTCCGACACCAAGTCTTCTCCGTCGCCCAATTCCTTGTTGATCACTTTCAACTGTTCCCGCAGGTAATATTCCCGCTGGTTCTTTTCGATGGCTTCGTGGACTTCTTTGGCTATATTCTGAGAGATGGCAGCCAGCTCCCGCTCTTTGGTCAAAACAGTGTAGAGCCGGCGCAGCCTCTTGTTTACGTTTACGGTCTCCAGCAGCTCTTGTCTTTCCGCTGCGGATAAATTCAAAAAATTGCCGATGGTGTCGGCCAAACGGCCGGGGTCGGTCTGCTTTTTGATGGACTGCAGCAGCTCCTTCCCCACTTTTTTGCTGCCGGCGGCCCACTGTTCGAAAGCATCCGTCAAGAGCCGCATCAAAGCTTCCAGCTCCATGGCGTCTCCCCGCTCTTCCCGCAGTTCTGCTGCCAGACAGCGGAGATGTTTGATAGGCGCCTGAGCCTCGGCGATCTCCAGTAAGCGCAGGCGGCACAGTCCCTCCACCAAGATGCGCACTGTCCCGTTGGGCAGCTTCAGCACCTGCCGCAGCTCGGCCAAGGTGCCGTATTCGTACAGATCCTCTCTGCCGATGTCTTCTTTCTCCGCATCTTTTTGGGTCACCAGCGCCAATTGCTTGCTGCCGGTGAAGGCCAGCTCCACCGCATTGACGGAGTGCTCTCTGCCTATATCCAAATTGATCACCATGCCGGGAAAGACGGTAGCCCCTCTGATCGCCAGCAGGGGATAGGCCCGGCTCTCTTCTGTCGGATACTTTTGCGTCATTTTCTTATCCTCTCGCAGTGAGAAAAGCAAGGGGAAGGTCGCCCTTCCCCCAACAGTCAATTTTCTTTATAATACAGCAGGGGCGCTTGGTGCTGCCTTACGGTAGCTTCCGTGACCACGCATTTCTTTACATCGTCCCGGGATGGCACCTCATACATCACATCCCGCATGATGCCTTCGATGATGGCTCTCAGGCCTCTGGCTCCGGTCTTGCGCTCCAGCGCTTCTTCCGCGATGGCCGTCAAAGCGCCTTCTTCGAAGTCCAGCTCCACCCCGTCCATCTCCAAAAAGCGGCGGTATTGCTTGGTCAGAGCATTTTTGGGCTCGGTGAGGATCCGCACCATGGCCTCTTTATCCAAGCTGTCTAAGGTGACCATCACCGGCAGGCGGCCGACGAATTCGGGGATGAGCCCGTACTTGATCAGGTCCTCCGGTTCTGCCTTGGCCAAAGCCTCGTTGGGGTCTACCTCCGTCCGCTTGAGGATGTCGGCCCCGAAACCCAAATTTTTCTTGCCGATGCGGGCATTGACGATGCTGTCCAAACCGGCGAAGGCGCCGCCGCAGATGAAGAGGATGTTGGTGGTATCGATGGCGATGAGCTCCTGCTGGGGATGTTTGCGGCCTCCCTTAGGCGGCACATTGGCTTCGGTCCCTTCCAAAATTTTCAAAAGGGCCTGCTGCACTCCTTCCCCGGAGACATCGCGGGTTATGGACACGTTCTCGCTTTTGCGGGAGATCTTGTCGATCTCGTCGATGTAGACGATGCCTCGCTCGGCGGCCTCGATGTCGAAATCCGCATCTTGGATCAGTTTCAGCAGGATGTTCTCCACGTCCTCGCCCACATAACCGGCCTCGGTGAGGGTGGTGGCGTCGGCTATGGCGAAGGGCACCCGCAGGATCTTGGCCAAGGTTTGGGCCAACAGGGTCTTGCCGCTGCCGGTGGGGCCCAAAAGCAGGATGTTGGATTTTTGCAGCTCCACATCATCGTCTTCGGCGCTTTCGCCGCTGTTGATCCTCTTGTAGTGGTTATAGACCGCCACCGCCAAGCTTTTTTTCGCTTCGTCCTGCCCGATGACATATTCGTCTAAAATGGCTTTGATCTCCCGAGGCTTGGGCAGTTCCTCTTTGCTGTCGGTATGAGAGGAGGGTGCGTGCCGTTTATCCTCTGCGTTGAACATGGAGACGCAATACCTGACGCACTCGTTGCAGATATAAACTCCTCTGCCCCTGATGAGCTGCACGCCCTGGTCTTCCCGTTTGCCGCAGAAGGAGCAGCAGGGCGGCCGCTCTTGGCCGTTATTGTTCATATAAGTACTTTCTCCTCTGAGCGCTTTTTCAAGCGCCCCTCATCAGGCGGAAGGGTGCCGCTCCAGCACTCCGTCGATAAGACCGTAGGCCACGGCCTCTTGGCTGGTGAGATAGTGATCCCGCTCCGTATCGGCAGCGATCTTCTCCGGCGTTTGGCCGGTGTGCTTGGCCAGCACTTGGTTCAGCTGCTCTCTGATGCGCAAGATCTCTTTGGCGTGGATGGCGATCTCCGTAGCCTGCCCCTGAGCCCCTCCCAAAGGCTGATGGATCATCACCCGTGAATAGGGCAGGGCAAAACGCTTGCCCTTGCTGCCCGCCGCCAAAAGGACGGAGGCCATGCTGGCGGCCATGCCGATGCAGATGGTGGACACGTCCGGTTTGATATATTGCATCGTATCATAGATGGCCATGCCGGCGCTGACGCTGCCGCCGGGGCTGTTGATATAAAGATGGATGTCTTTATCCGGGTCTTCCGCTTCCAAAAACAGCAACTGAGCGATGACCAAGTTGGCGGTCTCGTCCTCTATGGGGCCGCTGATAAAGACGATCCTGTCCTTCAGCAGACGGGAATAAATGTCGTAGGACCGCTCCCCCCTGCTGGTCTGTTCTATAACAAAGGGCATGAACATAATGTCGCTTCCTCTTGTGTCGCGGTAAACTTTATTCGGCGCTGTCGATCACCAAACGGGCGGCCTTGCGGCGGCGGATGTTGGCCAAAAGCAGACCGAAGGTGCCGTTATCCCGAATGATCTTCTTCACTTCTTCGGGATCGGCGCCGTGTTGGCCAGAGATCGCGCCGATCTCGGCATCCACATCGGCCATAGCCACTTGGATCTTTTCCGCTTCGGCGATGGCATCCAGTACCAAGTCGGTCTTCACGTTCTCCTCGGCGCCGGGGCGCTGGTTCTCTCTGATGGCAACGTCATCCATGCCGGTGTACTGCTTGTACATCTCCATGGTCATCTTGCGGCTCTCCAAGCTCAGGCGCAGCTCATCCACCATCTGGTCGATGCGCTGCTCGATCATCACCGGCGGTACGGTGAAGGTGGCGTTCTTCACTGCCATATCGATCAATTCGCGCTCGTAAGCGGCCTTGGTCTGGGCATCGGCGGCTTTCTGCATCCTTTCTTTATAGGTGCTCCGCAGCTCCTCTACGGTCTTGGCCGGGCTGTTGGCGGCCACATATTCGTCGGTGAGCTCCGGCAGGATCTTCTTTTTCACGTCCTGCACGTTCACTTTGAAGACGGCCCGCTTGCCTGCCAGTTCCTTCACATGGTAATCTTCGGGGAAGGTGACGTCCACGTCCACTGCGTCCCCTTTGCTGCGGCCCACCAATTGATCCTCGAAACCGGGGATGAAAGAGTCGGAGCCCACTTCCAAAGGATAGCCCTTGCCTTCGCCGCCGCTGAAAGCTTCCCCGTCGACGGTGCCGGCAAAGTCGATGATGGCGAAATCGCCTTTGGCGATGACGTGGCCTTCTTCAGCCACTTCCATCTTGGCGCCCCGGTTGCGCAATTCTTCCACCTGAGCTTCTACCTGCTCATCGGTGATGACGATCTCCTGCTTATCTGCGTGCAGGCCTTTATATTGGCCCAGCACCGGCTCGGGCCGCACGGTCACTTTGATCACCAAGCTGCAGTCCTGCCCCTCTTCGAACACGGAGCTCTCCAGTTTAGGCTCGTCCACCGGCGTCAATTTCTCCTGCTCCAAGGCTTCGCCGTACAGTTTGTTGATGACCAGTTCGAAAGCTTCCTGCTTCACTGCTGCTTTGCCGAAGCGCATCTCGATGATGTTGCGGGGTGCCTTGCCTTTGCGGAAGCCGGGAATCTTGGCGTTGTCCGCGATCCGGGCCACAGCTTTTCTGAAACCGTCCGCCACCACGGCGGCGGGAGCGGTGATAGTTAGTGTTGCTTCGTTTTCTACTCTCTCCAGGCTGACATTCATCGGTGAGATCCTCCCTTGAATTTATCTTTTTAATGTAACATGGACTTTGGGCAAAAGCGTTACGGCTGTTGTCAGCGCAATCGCTCATAAAATCATATCATAAAGAGCTCATCTTGACAATAGCAAAAGCCCGACAGCGCAAAACTGCCGGGCAAAATTTTCTGGAGCGGAAAACGAGGCTCGAACTCGCGACCCCCACCTTGGCAAGGTGGTGCTCTACCACTGAGCTACTTCCGCACTTGGTGACAACAATTATTCTAACGGCTGACGATTTTTTTGTCAAGCCTATTTTTCAAGGAGCGCCCCAAAAAACCTCAACTTTTTCTAAGAAGGCAGAGGCGAAAACATTGCGGCTTTTCGAGGGAGAGCTTTGCCGAAAATATTGCGGCTTTTCGAAAAAGAGCCGAGGCAAAAATGCTGCGGCTTTTCGAGAAAGAGCTGTGCCTTAAATATTGCGGCTTTTTAAAAAGGCTCCATAGAAAAAGTCGCGGCTTTTTGAGAAAAGGTCCTGCCTTTTTGTCAAAGAGCCGCGACTGAAGCGCTCGAGTTTTTTCTTTATTATTCCATGGCCAAAAGCAGAGGATAAAGAGGCTGCCCTCCGTAGAAAAGCTCCACTTCCCGCTCCGGGTCCTGCTGCCGCAAACGCTCCGCCAATCTCTCGGCTTCCTCTTGCGAAAGCTGACTGCCGTAATAAAGAGAGATCAATTCGTAGTCGCCCTTGGCCAAAAGTTTGTCCAGCACATCTTCGATGCTGCTGCCCTTGCACAGCAGCCGCTCGTTCAAAAGGCCCAAATAATCGCCTTTGTCCACCTTCAGGCCGTCCACTACGCTGTCCCTCACCGCTTGGGTGACGGAAGCGCCTTCGGCTTCCTTGGCTGCTCGGGTCATGAGAGCCAGGTTTTCTTCGAAGTTGCGGCTGCCGTCGTAGCGCAGGAGAGCCGCCAGTCCCTGAGCCAGATTGTTGGTGGGCACATAGGCTACCCGGGAAGCGCCCAGCAATTTCCGCAGCTGCTCTGCCGCCAGGATGATGTTCTTGTTGTTGGGCAGGATGATGTAATGCTCGCAGTCGCCTTCTTCCACTGCGTTGAAGAAAGCTTCCACCGGCGGGTTCATGCTTTGGCCGCCGCTGATGATGGCCGCAGCTCCCAGTTCGTGCATCATTTTGGCGATGCCGTCGCCCGCCGCCACCGTCACCACACCTACCCCTTGGCGCACCTTAGGCTGAGCGGCGTGCTCTTCGGGGCTGAAGAGGCGGTTTTGGTGCTGGTCCTCCATGTTTTCCACTTTAACGTCGTGGAGAGTGCCCCACTCCTGGGCCTTGTTGAGAGCGTCCCCCGGGTGCTTGGTGTGGATGTGCACCTTCACGATGTCGTCCACCACCGCCACGATCATGCTGTTGCCCAGGCCCTGCAAGGCCTCGCTCACCGTCTTTTTATCGACGTCGGCTCCCTTCACGATGAATTCGGTGCAATAGGGATACTCCAAGTCCAAAGGCTCCACGTTGGCGGCCTTGCTGAGATCGGGCTTCGCCTGCACTTCCAATTTCTGACAATCGACTCCCCGCAGCCCGGCCAAGCAGCCTTCGAAGAAAACGATGAGGCCTTGGCCCCCCGCATCTACCACGCCGGCCTCTCTGAGAGCCGCCAATTTATTGGGAGTGTCGGCCAATTCTACTTTGCCGATATCGATGGCTTCCTGCAGGATGAGGGCCAAGTCCATGCTGGAGCGCACTGCCTTATAGGCCCCCTTGGCCATGCCCCGGGCCACGCTGAGGATGGTGCCCTCCACCGGTTTGGACACGCTGCGGTAAGCGTAGAGGATGCCGAACTGGAAGGCCTTGCCGATCTCCGTGTTGCTGAGGGTGTCCTTGCCGGCCAGGCCCTTGCCTATGCCCCGCAGCAGTTGAGAAAGGATGACGCCGGAATTTCCCCTCGCCCCCATGATGGCGCTGCGGGCTGCCGCCGTGCCCACTTCGCCGGCGGTGGCGTCATCGCTCAAAAGGCTGATCTCTTTGGCCACCGAGGCCATAGTGTGCATCATATTGGAGCCGGTATCCCCGTCGGGCACCGGAAAGACATTCAGATCGTTGATCAGCTGATAATTTTTTTCGAAGCTGTGATAAGCTCCCAAAAGCATGTCTTTGACCTGTTTGCCGGTCACATAATGCCTGTCTGCCATAATACCTACACCCTTCTTCGTAGTTTAGGCCTTACGGGTCGCCCACACGCCCATGACGCTGGGCCCTAAGTGGGCGTCCAGCACCGAGGTAGTGAGAGGAGCGAAATACAGGGGAACGTCGGGGAAAAGCTCGGCCAGCCCGTCGCGGATGAACTTGGCATCTTTTTCCAAGGTGGCATAAGCAACGCAGATGATCTCCAAAGGAGCATGCTGAGCGCCGCACTCTATCATCCGCTGCAGCACTTTTTTCTGAGTGCGGCATTTGTCGTAGGGCCGTACGCTTCCGTCTTCGTTATCCAAGTGCAAAATGGGCCTGATGCCCAAAATGCTGCCGATCAAAGCGCTGGCCTTGCCGATGCGGCCGCCCTTTTGCAAAAAATCCAAAGAACTGAGCGTAAAATAGGTATCGGTACGGGCCACCAAGTCTTTCAGCAGCTTTTCCGCTTCATCCAGACCGGCTCCGGCATCAAGGGCGGCCAATGCCCTCTCGGCCATGGCCACGATGGGGATGGCGGCGGTCTTAGAGTCCACCACCCGGATGTCGGCGCCTTTCACTTCGGCCATCACCTGAGCCGCCACCTGACAGGCAGTCTGATAGGTGCCGCTCAAAGCACTGTCCATAGTGAACACCAAAAGTTTGATGCCTTCCTTGGTCAGCTTGGTGAAAAGCTCGGTCATCTCGCCTAAAGAAGGCTGGCTGGTCTTGGGCAGAACGCCGCTTTTTGCCACCAGGTCCAGCATGAACTCCAGAGGTTTGTCGCCGTCTCTCCATTCCAAGTCGCCGTGAGAAACTATCAGCTTCATGACGTGAACGCGGGGATCCTTCTCCAGGGCGCTGCCCAAAACAGAGGAGACGCTGTCCAAAATTATATGTACCTTATCCAGCATTTTTTTGCCTCCAAAGCAAATAGGTATTAGCACATACCTATTCCATTGTATAAATTATTTTACCACATTTCACTTTTTATTTCCATATTCATTGCTCAGTTTCAATTAAACGCTCATTTAAATTTTCCTCGGCCCTCGCGGACAGCGCTTTTTTCTCTCGATGAGCGGTGACGGAGCCGCTGTTTTTTTCGAAAAAGCGAAGCTTCGCCGAGCTTGCATAAAAATTTTTCCGCTTTTTTGCAAAAGGCAAAGCTTCTTCTCGCTCTTTGTCAGATCGCACGCTTTTCGAAAGAGCGGCGGCCTCTGCTCGGCGGCCGGTGCAGCTCTCAAAAAAACAAAAGGCCCGGCGTTTTTTGCCGAGCTTTTTGCCCAACGAGCTGCCTCGTCAGGCTTTTCTTTTTTTGCGTGCTGCCCTCGAACTTCACGCGAGCTTTCGAAGACGGCGTTTTTGCTCATAAAAAAACCTCGGACGAGCCAAGGTCTTTTTGCGAAACTAGCGAAGGCTGCGGAGAGGATCGGCAAATGTCGAACCGGCTCTCCGTCCCGTCTTCTTTTTTGTCGAAAGGTCTTACTCCAATACGCACATAACTACGACGGCAGTCAGTAAGAACAATGCAGCACCCGTGGCAGTAAACATGTTACCTACACCTCCGATCTCTATCGACCGTGGCCCTTGGTCGCGGCTCTGTGGATGTTCGGGTTTCTTTCCCTTGCATCGACTACATTATAACACCGTTTTTGTATTTTGTATACAAAATACAAAAACTTTTTTGTGATTTTTTTGTGAAGCTCAGAGCTTGCGGCCTGCGTTGGTGGGCTCGGTGTAGCCTTTCTGCCCCCGCCACGCGCACAGCACGAAACAGGCGAGGCCGAAAAGGAAGAGGAAGAGGCTGGTGGTCTGGGCGGAAGTGAGGCTGCCCAAATAGGGTTCGGCGTAATCGCCCCGCAAAAATTCCAAAAAGAAGCGCACTGCAGAATAGAGCATCACATAAAGGCACACTGCCTGCCCTTTGGCGTGCATGGTGGCCCGAAAGAGCAAGAGCAGCGCGAAGATGACCACGTCCAGCTGCCCCTCCCACACTTCCGCCGGCCACAGGGGCACGCTGCCGTAGGTGGCGTGGGCCAGGGTCCCTTCCGGATAGAGCAGGCCGAAGGCCCCGCCGGTGGGAGCGCCGAAGGCATCGCCGTTCAAGAGATTGGCCATGCGACCTATGGCCTGCCCCAGCACCATGGCCGGGCAGGCAACGTCGGCCAAGGCCAGCCAATCGAGGCCGTGGCGTTTGCAGTAGAGATAATCCACGAAGAAGCCTAAGAGCAGGCCCCCCTGCACCGCCATGCCTCCCTGCCACACGAAGGGTATCTCTGAAAGATGTTGGCTGTAGTAGCCCCAATCGAAAAAGAAAACATCCCACAGGCGGGCGCCGATGAGGCCGGCAAAACCGCCGTAGAGGCCCAGGTCCAAGGTGTGTTCGTAAAAGCGCCCGTCTTGGCGCAGCAAAAAGTAGCCTACGCCTGTGGCGGAAAAGATCGCCAAAAGCAGGCAGAGGCCGTACATGCGGACGGGAAAGTCTCCCACATAAAAAAGATATTGATGCATAGAGCAGCTCCTTTTCCTCTGTTCTTTTTTATTCTATCACAAAGCGGCTGCTTTGAGCAGGGAAAATCTTGCCGGGCTTCTCTCGGCGGCACCTTGCAAAAAATTTTCCGTCACTGCTTCTGCTCAGACTTCGGAGAAAACTTTTGCTGAAATTTTTTCACCGCTTCTTTTATGCGGACGTCGAGTCGGACTTTTCCCGCAAAATTTTTCATTGCCGCTTTTGAGAAGACTTCAGCGAAAACCTTTACTGCCGCTCTTTTCATCGCTGTCTTTTGCGGACGCGGACGGCTTTCTTCTCCGTGATTTTTTGCGGAGCTTTTCAAAAAAGAGCAAGGCGGCGGAGCTGCATGAATTTTTTTGGAAAAACTCTTGTCAAAGCCGCTCTGCTCTGTTATAATTCTTAGTGTTGCGAAACAAACTCCGGGATGGTGTAATGGTAGCACAAGTGACTCTGGATCATTCGGTCTGGGTTCGAGTCCTAGTCCCGGAGCCATTCGGCGCTATGGTCAAGAGGCTAAGACGTCGCCCTCTCAAGGCGAAATCATGGGTTCGATTCCCATTAGCGCTACCAAAAAATTCGGCTCGCCCCTCAGGGCGAGCCTTTTTTGTTGCCTTTTGCGGCGGTGCCTCTCGCTTTTTCGTCTTGTCTTTTGAGTCAGACAGTACACGCTTCTATCTCTGAACTTCTCCCGCATTTATATTTATCTCTGCCGGGGACAGCTCACGGTTTTATTTTGCTCTCTGCTCCGTCCTGCCGGCCTTTTTGACTTTATCCATAACGGAGATAGTCTGCCTCTTATACTTATATGCCTGCTATTTGCGGCGACTGCTTCTCTTCTTTGAGCGTGGCCCGCAAAAAAGCAACGGCCTGCTTCGCCGTGCGAAACAGGCCGATCGTTTTTGGTGGAGATAAGCGGGATCGAACCGCTGACCTCTTGAATGCCATTCAAGCGCTCTCCCAGCTGAGCTATACCCCCGTAGCAGATAGGGTAATTGTACCCTGTTTTCCGCTCTTTGTCAACACTTTTTTGCCGACGCTCTTATTTGATCACGCCGATCTCTTTGTAATATTTGGCTGCGCCGGGATGCAAAGGCAGGTTGGCGATATCCACTACCGCATCGGCGGGCTTCAGGCCGGCCAGATTCTTCTGAGCTTTGCCCAATTCATCGATGTGCTCCCAGAAAGATTTGGTCAGTTTGTAAACGGTGTCTTCCGTAAGATCGTGACGGCAGAACATCACCATCTTGATGGCGCTGGTGGGCACTGCCTCCGGCTGATTGGGATAAGTTTTGGCAGGGATGGTGAAGCGGGCGTACCAGGGGTACTTCTTCTGCAAAGCGGCCAAGGTGGCGTCGTCGATGGGCAGCAGCCGGCAGTTGGCGGTGAGGGCCTGAGATACGGCTGCGGCAGGAGCGCCGCTCATGATCCAAGCGCCGTCGATGGTGCCGTTCTGCAGCATATCGGCAGCATGACCGAAGTCGATGAACTCGGCCTTGATGTCCTCGGGGAATTTCATGCCGAGGGTGGTGAAATGGTTCTGGCATTCTTCGTAAACGCTGGAGCCGGCAGCGGCCACGGCGAAATGTTTGCCCTTCACACCGGCCAGATCTTTGATGCCGCTCTTATTGGTGACCACTACCTGATTGGGGTTCATGTAAAGGCCGGCGATGACCTTGATGTCCTTATAGGCATGGTCTTTGAAGCTGGCAGTGCCCTGCTGGCATTGCAGCACGTTGCTGCTGATGGCGATGGATACTTGAGCCTCGTTGGTGGATACCATGCCCAAGTTGGCGATGCCGCCGGCGCTGGCCTGGCTGCTGGCCTGCACGCCGGGCACGTTTTTGGTCCAGTTGTTGGTGATGGCCGCACCTACGGCATAAAGAGCGCCGCTGGCGCCGGCAGTGGGAAAGTTGATCTTCACTGCCTGAGCCTTATCGGCCTTGGGCGCTTCCTTTTTCTCACCGCCGCCGCACCCCAGGGTGAAGCCGGCTGCCATGGTGACCGCCAAAGCGGCCACAGTCAATTTTTTCCAACGCGAGATCATGATCTTCCTCTCCTTATCCTTGATATAAATATTTATCAGCAGGCCCCCCGCAAAGGGGCCTTTGCTTACCCATCAAAGAGCAGCCGCTGCCTTGCGGCGGCGGAAGAACTGCCAGAGCAGCACGGCGGCCAAGACGGCGATGCCTATCACATCCGTCATCAGCCCGGGGTAAAGAAGGGTCGGGGCTATAGCGATGAGCAAGGCCCTCTCCAAGAGGCCGCAACGGCACAGCAGCCAGCCTTCCAGCCCTGCCACCAGGCCCAAAGTGCCCAGCATGGCGGTGAAAACGCTCCATAAAGTGGTGCCGAGGCCGACGCCTTCGGCCACGCCGATCAAAAGCACCGGGTTATCCAAAAAGAAGAAGGGGATGATGAAGCCGATGATGCCCAAACGCATGGCCCACAGCCCCGTTTTTGTCTGGTCGGAGCCGGCGATGCCCGAGGCCACATAGGCGCTGATGGCCACCGGAGGCGTGATGTTGGACAGACAAGCGTAAATGAGGCAGAACATGTGACTGGTGAGAGGCAGCACGCCGGCGTCGATGAGCACCGGCACCGCCACCGCCTGCACGATGACGTAGGCGGCCACCCCCGGCACGCCCATGCCCAAGATGGTAGACATGATCATCACCAAAAGGCCCGTCAGATAGATGTTGTTGTTCTCCACCAAATAGAGGATCAAATAGCCCATGTTCAGGCCCATGCTGGTCAAAGTGACGGTGCCGATGATGACGCCGATGATGACGCAGCACACGCCTACGGAGATGGCTCCTTTAGCCCCTTCCACCGTGGCATCCAAAATGATGCGGGGCGTCATGCGGGTCTCTTTGCGCAGCCAGCTGGCGGCAAAAGTGCCGAAGATCGAAAATACAGCCGCATAAAGAGGAGTGTAGCCGGCGAACATCAGCCCGATGAGCATGACCAGAGGGATGACCAGATGCCCCTGTTTCTTGACGACCTCCATGGCCTGAGGGATGTTTTCTTTGGAAAGGCCCGAAAGCCCCAGCCGCATGGCCTCAAAGTGCACCGCCAGCAGCAGGCCGAAGTAATAGAGCAAAGCGGGCACGATGGCCGCCAGCATCACCAGCGTGTAGCTGAGGCCCAAAAATTCCGCCATCACGAAGCCCACGGCCCCCATGATGGGCGGGCAGAACTGGCCGCCGGTAGAGGCCACCGCTTCCACCGCCGCCGCAAAATCTTTTTTGTAGCCGGTGCGTTTCATCAAAGGGATGGTGATGGTGCCGGTGGTGGCCACGTTGGCCACGGCGCTGCCGTTGATCATCCCCATGAGGGCAGAGGCCAGCACCGCCACTTTCGCCGGGCCGCCCGGGGTCTGCCCCACCAAAGTGAGAGAGAAATCGTTGATGAATTTGGAAAAGCCGCTGTATTTCAAATAGGAGCCGAAGAGCACGAAGAGGAAGATATAGGTGGCCGAAACGCCGATGCCCGTGCCCAAAACGCCCTGAGTCCCCCAAAATTGGGTGATCAGCACCCGCCGCAAGGTGAAGCCGTTGTGGCCCAAGTAACCGGGCAGGTAGGCGCCGAACCAGTTGTAGGCCAAAAAGAGCAGAGCCAAAAGAGCCAAGTTGCCGCTGGCCCGCCGGGCCGCTTCGAAGACCATCAAGAGGGCCGCGCCGGCGATGACGGTCTCAAAGTCGCTGATGCGGCCGCCGGTCATGGCGATGCGGTCGTAATTGAAGATCAAATAGAGAAAACAGCCGCTGCTCAAAAGTATGCAAAGGCTGTCCCAAAGAGGCGGCATACGGCGCCGCCGTTTTTCTTTTTTATAGGTGGGAAGGAGCAAAAAGGTGAAAAGCAGCAGAAAGATGCAATGGATGGCCCTAAGGTCCACGGCGCTGATGGCCCCCAAAGTGGTGAAGTAGACCTGAAAAGCCGCCCACAGGCACAATAAAACTACGATGACCTTGGCCATGGGGCCATCGTAGCTGCGCATCCTGGCGTCCGCTTCTTTTTCTTCCAACAAGGCCTGAGCCTTTTCATCCAAATTTTCCCGTTGCGCTTCCATCCTACCCTGCTCCTCTGCGGCGAAACTTCTGCGAAGGTCGCTCTACCATTATACACTATTTCCCCGCACATTTCACAAAAATTTTATTTTTTAAATTCTTTGCTCCCGCAGCCTCCGCCGCATCAAAAAGAGCGTGGGGTTTTGCCTTTTCGCGGCAAACTTTTTTTCTCGATCGGCGCAGGCGGGGAAGAGAAAAGACCCGCCGCAAAGAAACAGCGACGGGTCGAATTTTTTGACTGTGAGTTTTTGCCTTAAGCCTTGGCTTTTTTCGCCTTTCTGGTTTGGAGCAGATAGAGGCCCACTAAGCATACGATGCCCAGAACGTCGGTCTCGATGCCGGGGCGCATCAAAGCCAGCGCACCCACGGTGATGATGATGCGCAGCCACCAGCTCACCCAAGTGCGGAAGTAGCCTTCCACTGCCACACCGATGAGGAAGACGCCGATGCAGGCGGTGATGGTCACCCAAATGCCCTCCAGCAAAGTCGTGTCGATCAGCATCAGCTGCGGCGCATAGACGAACATGAAGGGAACGATGAAGCCGGCGATAGCCAGTTTCACCGAAGCCACGCCCGTCTTCATGGCGTCGCCGCCGCTGAGGCCCGCAGCCGCGAAGGAAGCCAAAGCCACCGGCGGCGTTAGGTTGGCGAACATCGCATAATAGAAGGAGAACATATGAGCGGCGCCGGCGGAGATCCCCAACTTGCCCAAAGCGGGAGCCGCGATGGAAGCGGTGATGATGTAAGCCGGGATGCTGGGCAGGCCCATGCCCAAGATCATGCAGGTGATCATGGTGAACACCAGCGTGAAGAGGATGCTGGTCTGGCCCAAAGAGATGATGGTGTTGGCCATGGTCAGGCCGAAACCGGTCTTGGAAGATACGCCGATGATGATGCCCACGCAGGCGCAGGCGATGGCCACGGACACCGTTTGTTTGGCGCCGTCGGCCAAGGCATCGACGAAGCTCCTCAGGCTCATGCGGGTGCTCTTGCTCAACTGAGCCACCACTACCGTGACGGCGATGGTGCAAACAGCGGAGAAGATAACGGTGGTGCCGGAGAAGAAGAGCATGTAGAGAAGGAAGGCCACGGGGATCAGCAAATGGCCCTGCCGCTTCATAACGACGCCGGCCTTAGGCAGCTGATCTCTGGGCAGACCTTCCAGCCCGTCTTTGCTGGCCCGCAGCTGCACCTGGATGATGATGCCCAAATAGTAGAGCAAGGCAGGCACGGCGGCCCAGATGATGATCTGAGAATATTTCACGCTGAGCATCTCCGCCATGATGAAGGCGGCGGCGCCCATGATGGGGGGCAGCAGCTGCCCGCCTACGGAGGCGGCCGATTCTACCGCGCCGGCAAATTCTTTGCTGTAGCCGATCTTCTTCATCAAGGGGATGGTGAAGGCGCCGGTGGTCACCACGTTGGCTACGGCGCTGCCGTTGATGGAGCCCAAGAAGCCGGAAGCGATGACCGATACTTTGGCGGGACCGCCCTTAGTGCTGCCGGCCAAGGCCAGAGCGATATCGTTGAAGAACTGGCCCATGCCGCATTTTTGCATCACGCAGCCGAAGAGGATGAAAAGGAAAATATAGCTGGCCGCTACATCCACCGACGTGCCGTAGATGCCTTCGGTGTTGGCGAAGAGATGGTTGGAAAGATCCAGCCAGGTGTAGCCGCGGTGCATGAACATGCCGGGCATGGAGCGCCCGAACAGACCGTAGGCGATGAAGATGAGGCTGAGGATGGTGAGAGCGTTGCCGCTGACACGGCGGGAAGCCTCTAAGACCAAAACCACCAAGATGGTGGCCATCACCATATCGGTCGTGCTGGCGTTGCCCGCTCTTTCTACCACGCCCATGTAGTCGGTGTACATGTAGATGGGCGCCAAGAGCGACAGCGCGATCAGGAGCCAATCTACGATCGTCGGTCTCTTTTTATTCGACTTGGAATAAAAAGGATACATCATGAAGGCCATGCCCAACATCATGGCGACGTGGATGGCCCTATGTACCAGCACCAAGGGGCCGCCGAAGGTGGCCACATAGAGGTGATAGAGGGACACTAAAACACAGATAACGTAAAAAAGTTTTTTCGTGAAGCCTGTCAGGACTCTGGTAGCGGACTCTTTGTCCAGCTTACGCATGATCTGTTCGCCCTTTTCTATGGCTTCACGGGCCTCGGCGGAGTCGGCCGCATCTAACGATATGGTCTTTTTTTCTTCCTCCACTACGATCCCCCTCTCTCGATTTTCAAAACAAGACGCTCGTGCTCCGGCAGATCTTTGCCGGTGGTGAGCAAAACATCATTGACCTTTATATCTCTGGTGGCGAAATGGGAATTGATCCAGTCGAACTGCCGGAACTCCTGCCCTATATCCTCCATAAAGATCAGGCCGTTCTCTATCCTCACCTTTTTACCCTTGTTCTCGGGTATGCCGGCACCGAAAGCCGGGAAGGAGATGGTGTCCAGCATCAAGGTGTAGTCTTCCGTCACATGGTAATACTCGTGCCAAGGGATCTTCTCCAGAGAGTGCACCCACCCGAAGAAGAGCCTGTCGCCCGGTTTTACGGAAGTTTCTGCGTAGACTTGTTTCGTCTTGTAGTCGTAAATTTTTAAATGCCGCTCCGGCATCAGCAGCTGCCGGGCAAAAAACCCGGCAGCCAGCACGAATACCAGAGCAGCAAGAAGCAGTGACTTACGCTTCATTCTTCGCTGTTTTGATCACACGGGCACACAGCACGCTCTTACAGCATGCCTTTCTCTTTGTAGTACTTCTCGGCACCGGGATGAAGTTTGATGGAAGTGCCCTTGATGCCGCGCAGAGCGGTGGCAGGGGTGATCTCCTTCTTGGCGGTGGCGTGAGAAGCGCCGATGGTAGCGAGGCCCTTTTCGGAATAGAAGCCGCTCACCAGATCGTAAACTACATCGTCAGACAGTTTTTCGGAAACCAGCATGATGTTCATAACTGCTGCGGTAGTGGTGTCGGTCTTGGTGTCATAAGCTTCTTTGGGGATCTTCCACTCAACATAGAAGGGGTACTTCTTGATGAGGTTCTTCAAAGCTTCGCCTTCCACGGGAACGAACACGATCTCTTTGGTGGTGCCCAGTTCTTTGATGGTGGCGTTGCCCAGACCGGAAGTTACGAAAGCAACATCGCACTGACCGTTTTTGATCTGGCCGATGGCTTCGCCGTAAGACAGGTAGTCCACCTTGGCATCTTTATAGGTCATGCCGTGAGCTTCGAACATCATGCGAGCATTCAGCTCAACGCCGGAGTTGGGAGCGCCTACGCCCACTCTCTTGCCTTTCATGTCGGTGAATTTCTTGATGCCGCTGTCGCTGGTGGTAACGATCTGGCATACGTTAGGCCACAGGCCCATCATGGCCCGCAGATCGGTAGCCTTGGGTTTGCCTTCGAAAGCGCCGAAACCTTCGATAGCTTGGATAACGGAGTCGCTCATGGCGATGGCCAACTCGCCTTTGCCGCTGCGGATAGCGTTGATGTTCTCAACGGTAGCGCCGGTAGCGGTAGCGGAAGTTTTGTAGCCCATCTCGCCTACAGCCTTGGAGAAAGCGCCGCCGATGGGGAAGTAAATGCCGCTGGTGGGACCGGTGAGCACGGTGATGTACTCTTTGCTGCGGTCGATCTTCGCAGCGCCCTTATCGGCCTTCTTCTCGTCGCCGCCGCCGCAACCTGCTGCCAGCAGGGCGGCACAAGCCATAGCAGTTAAAACAGAGACAAATTTTTTCATTGTGTTTCCTCCTTTTCTTAAAGCCGGGATGAAAATAAAAGACACAATACGATTTTGAAATTCTACAACGACACCCCCCATTCCTGCCTTTATGACAATATTGTGAAAATATTTTGACCGCTCTCCTCCGTAAAAAGGCAAAAGGCGGCCACGCTTTTCAGCGCGACCGCCGTTGGTCGTACTTTGCCTGCCCGGCCCTGAGCCGGTATTTTTTTGCAAAAGGAGCTCGGTTGCGAACTTTACTTGCCCTGCTCTTGGCCTGCCGGGGCCTGCTTGGGAGTTTGGAGCAGATCGAAGCGGAAGAGCAGCGGTTTATTCTTCACCAATCTGAAATAGAAAACGTAGCCGGCCGTGGGATCTTTTTCGAAGTGGGCCTGATATTGCAAAATATCCGCGTCGTCCAACTTCTCGATGATCCGCAAAGTGGTGCTTTGCAAAGCGCCCAAGTTGGTGCCCACCAGCTCTCTGAATTTTTCGAAATTCTCTTCTTTGAATTCCTCTTTCAATTCGTCGTGGAGGATGGGAGCTACGTCCTTATACTTGGTGGCCGTAAGGAATCTATCCACGGCTGCCGCCTCGGCATCCAAAACAGTGCCCAAAGGAGCCGCCGCGCAAAGGGAGCACAGGCCCATAAGAACTGCGAAAAAGAAAGTCAAAAATGTTTTTTTCATCGGTACTTACCTCCCTATGTTACAGATCCCGCAAGATCCGCTCTGCCGCTTCTGCGGTGTTTTCTCTGCTGCCGAAAGAAGTGAGGCGGAAATAGCCTTCGCCGCACTTGCCGAAGCCGGCGCCGGGGGTGCCCACTATCCCCAGTTTGTTCAGGAGCAGATCGAAGAACTCCCATGAGCCCATTTGATCGGGGCACTGCAGCCAAATGTAGGGAGAGTGCTTGCCGCCGTAAAATTTGATCCCTTTCTCGGTGAGGGCGTCCATGATGATGCGGGCGTTCTCCTGATAGTAGGCGATGTTGGCCCGGCATTGTTCGATGCCTTCGGGACTGAACACGGCTTCTGCGCCCCGCTGGATGATGTAGGGCACGCCGTTGAACTTGGTGGTCTGCCGCCTAAGCCACATCTTGTTCAAAGAAAGGACTTCGCCCTTGGAAGTCTTTCTCTCCAGCGCCAAGGGCACGATTGTATAACCGCAGCGGGTGCCGGTGAAGCCTGCGGTCTTGGAGAGAGAGCAAAGCTCGATGGCGCACTTCTTCGCCCCTTTTACGGCGAAAATGCTGCGGGGGATGTTCTCGTCGGTGATGAAAGCTTCATAGGCCGCATCGTAGAGGATCACCGCATCGTTTGCCAGGGCCCACTCTACCCAAAGGGCCAGCTGCTCTTTCGTGTAGGCGGCGCCGGTGGGGTTGTTGGGCGAACATAAGTAGACCACGTCGGCCTTCAGATCGGCGGTAGGCAGGGGCAGGAAATCGTTTTCGGGCTTTCCTTCCATATATATTATCTTGCGGCCGCACATGATGTTGGTGTCCAGATACACCGGATAGACCGGGTCCGGCACCAAGATGGTGTCGGCGTTGTTGAAAATATCGGTGATGTTGCCGCAATCGCTCTTGGCGCCGTCGCTGACGAAAACTTCCTTGCTGTCTATCTCTACGCCGAAAGAGGCGTAATATTTGACGATGGCTTCATGGAGAAAATCGTAGCCCTGCTCGGGCCCGTAGCCTCTGAAAGTCTCCTTGGCCCCCATTTCGCCGGCGGCCTTCTTAAGAGCTTCCACCACGCAGGGAGCAAGAGGCAGGGTCACATCGCCGATGCCCAGGCGGATGACCTTGCGCTGGGGATGGGCGGCGGTGAAGGCCGCCACCTTATGAGCGATATCCGAAAATAAATAACTTTCCTTTAAGTTCACGTAGTTGTCATTGACTAAAGCCATTATTGACCTCCCGCTGTCTGTTTCTTATATAGTTCAGCCGTTGATGACGGCCTCCGGCACATCGATGACGCCGGTGAAAACTTCTACGGCCTCGCCTTCCAAGAAAACGCGCTCGTTTTTTTCCTGAGTGACCTTAAGAACGCCGCCTTTGGCGATGACCGTGAGAGGCCGGCCCTGTTTGCCTGCCCTATCCAGCATGATGGAGGCCACGGCTACCGCACAGGCCCCGCTGCCGCAGGCCCAAGTTTCGCCGCTGCCCCGCTCCCACACTCTGAATTTGACGGTGTTCTCGTCGATGACCTGCACGAACTCGGTGTTGACCCCTTCGGGGAACATGGCGTGATGCTCGAAGAGAGGCCCCAGTTCTTCCAAGTTCAAAGCGTCCGCATCGTCCACGAAGGTGACGAAGTGAGGATTGCCCATAGAAAGAGCGGTGCCGTTGTATACTATTTTTTCGGGGAACTCGCTGCTGTAATTTTCTTTCAGCACCAGCCCCTGGTCCACAAAAACGAAGTGATCGCAGATCATGGGCACTTCTTTGGCCCTGAAGACAGGCGCCCCCATGTCCACTTTGGCGCCCACCGCTTTGCCGTTTTCTATGTTCAGTTTCACGGTCTTCACGCCGGACAGGGTGTCGATGCGAAGCTCGGTCTTATCCGTCAAACCTTTGTCGTATACGAATTTGGCCACGCAGCGGATGCCGTTGCCGCACATTTTTCCTTCGGAGCGGTCGGCATTGAAGATGCGCATTTTGAAGTCGGCTTTGTCAGAGCTGCAGATCATGATCAGGCCGTCGCTGCCGATGCCGAAACGGCGGTGGCTGACATATTCGGAGATGGCGCCGGGGTTCGGCAGTTCTCCCGCCGTGCAGTCCACGTAAACGTAATCGTTGCCGGCTCCGTGCATTTTGCTGAACTCTATCTTCATGGCAGCCTCCTTGTTTTTTGAGAAAAGGGGCACGGCTGCGTGCCCCGCCATACGTTTATTATAGCAAAAATTTTCTTCAATGAAACATTTCCTTTTATTTTTTTGCAAAATTTGTAAAAGAGCCCGGCCTTCTGCCTAAAGCAGTCAGGTCGGGCTCGTGTCCGGAAAGCTTTATCGTTTTGCTTCGGCCTTTCTCTCCAGCTTGCACTGAGAGCAGCAGCCGCCGCCCCGGCAGCTGATGCAGCCGCCTTCTTTCGTCGACTTCAAAACATATTTGGAGGCGAAGTACATGGCGGCGATGAGGATGCCGGCCAAGATCCATGTCATCATATTTTCACCTTCTTCTTAAATTTTTCAAGTTCTTCGCGAAAAGCAGACTGCCTTCATCAACGGGCTTCGATGCTCAAACGGCTGCCGCTGACTTTTTTGGCGGGCCTGAAGAGGAGATAGAGGAAGCCGATGACCAAGAGACAGGCCACGCCGGTCCAGATGCCGAAGGCTTCGCCGAGGACGAAGACACTGCCCAATTGATAGATGCACAGGCCCACGGCGTAAGCGAAGATATTTTGATAAAGGAGAGTAGCCACGGTCCACTTGCGGGAATTCATCTCCTGATGCATGGTGGCGATGGCCGCCAAGCAGGGCGAATCCAACAGGTTGAAGGCCAGGAAGGTGAAGGCTGCCGCCGCATTGGGGAAGAAGGCCATCACGGCCGCCCACAGATCGGCGTCTTCTTCGGTGGCCTCGGCCAAGTTGGCCAAGATGGCCATAGTGGAGACGATGGCTTCTTTCGCTACGAAGCCGCTGAAAGCGGCGGCCACTGCCTGCCAGGAATCAAAGCCCAAGGGTGCGAAGACGGGGGCCAAAGCGTTGCCGATGACGGCCATGAAGCTGGCTTCCGTTTCAACCATGGCCAAAAAGCCTTCTTCGATGCCGAAGGTAGCCAAGAACCACATGGCCACGCAGCACAGGAAGATGATGGTGCCGGCCTTTTTCAGGAAGGCGCTCACTCTCTCCCAAGTGTGCAGCAGCACGTTCTTCACCAGGGGCATATGATAAGGAGGCAGCTCCATGACGAAAGGAGCGGGGTCGCCGGCGAAAAGGTCGGTCTTTTTCAAGATGATGGCCGAAACGATGACGGCGGCGAAGCCGATGAGGTACATGATGGATGCCATGTACCATTCACCCCCCATGATGGCGCCTGAAAGGAGAGCGATAACAGGCAGTTTGGCGCCGCAGGGGATGAAGGTACTGGTCATGATAGTGAGCCGTCTGTCTTTTTCATTTTCGATGGTGCGAGAGGCCATGATGCCGGGAACGCCGCAACCGGAAGAAATGAGCAGAGGAATGAAGCTCTTGCCGGACATACCGAACTGACGGAAGAAGCGGTCCATGATGAAGGCCACCCTCGCCATGTAGCCGCAGTCTTCCAAAACAGACAGCAGCAAAAAGACGATGGCCATTTGGGGAGCAAAGCCCAAGGGAGCGCCGATGCCGCCGATGATGCCGTCCACGATGAGAGACTTCATCCATTCGGCTGTGCCGGCTGCTTCTAAATATTCGCCTACCGGCTCTTGGATCATTTCGCCTACGAAGACGTCGTTGGTCCAGTCGGTGACGATGGTGCCCAAAGAATCGACGGCGATGTAATATACAAGGAACATTATGGCGAAGAAGATGGGCAGCGCCAAGAAACGATTGGTGACGATGCGGTCGATCTTATCGGAGACGGTCATGCCGCTGTACTGTTTGGTCACAGCCTTCTCCATCAAGCGGCCGATATAAGCGTAGCGCTCGCCGGTGATGATGCTCTCGCTGTCGTCGTCCAATTCATCTTCGCAGACGGCGATGATGTCGTTCAATTTGGCTGCTTCGGCCTCGCCCACGGCGAGAGACTTCATGATCTCTTTATCCCGCTCGAACAATTTCACCAGCAGCCAGCGCTCTGCCCTCCCCTGTACTCGGGAGCCCAGTTCTCTTTTGATGGCGGCCAGAGCCGTTTCTACCGGCTCGGAGAATTTGATGGGTTTAGGTGCTCCCGCATCTACGCCCGCAGCGGCGGCTCCCGCCGCCTCCAGAGTGCCTTCGCCTCTTAAAGCGACGGTCTTCACGATGCGGCAGCCCAGCTCGTTCTCCAATTTGTGGGTGTCGATCTTGTCGCCCCGCTTTTGCACGATGTCCATCATGTTCAAAGCGACGGTGACGGGGATGCCCATCTCCAACACTTGCGTGGTCAGATACAGATTGCGCTCGATGTTAGAGCCGTCCACCAAGTTGAGGATGGCGCTCACATCGTTCTCCAAAATGTAATTGCGGGAGATCACTTCCTCTAATGTATAAGGAGAAAGAGAATAGATGCCGGGCAGGTCGGTGATGATAACGTCGTCGTGGCCTTTCAGGCGGCCTTCTTTCTTCTCCACGGTCACCCCGGGCCAGTTGCCCACATACTGCCTGGCCCCGGTCAGTTCGTTGAACATGGTGGTCTTGCCGCAGTTGGGGTTGCCGATCAGGGCTATCTTGATCTCGCTCATCTTCTTCCTCCCTATTCTTCCGTCAAAATATTTTCAGCTTCATCCTTACGCAGCGAAAGCTCGTAATTGCGGACGGTAACTTCTATGGGATCGCCTAAAGGGGCCACCTTGCGCACATAAACGGACACTCCTTTGGTGATGCCCATGTCCATGATGCGTCGTTTGAGAGCTCCTTCTCCCTGCAGACGTTTAACGACGACGGTGCTGCCGACTTCTGCATCCCGTAATGTTTTCATTGCCGACCTCCTTTTTATTCGATGTAGATCTTCGACGCCAAGTTTTTGCCTAAAGCGACGCGGGCATCTTTGACACTGACGATCAAACTCCCGTCCAATTCCGAAACGATGCTGATGGCGCTGCCCTCCACGAAGCCCATGTTGGCCAAATGGCGCCGCGTTTCTTCTTTACCGTGCACTGCGACGATCTTGTGCGTCGCTTCGTGCTCTGCCATGATAAGAGGCAACATTTTTTCCTCCGTTTTTCGGTGCGGACCGAGCTGGCGATAGTTAGCTTCTGCTAATCGCTGTGTAAAATATACTACGGCTTCCGCCCTTTGTCAAGCACTTTTTCCCGCAACTTTTTTCGAAAACCCGCGAACTTTTTTTCTTCGGTCTTTTTCAAAAAGCATGAACTTTTTCGCCTTCGGTCTTTTCGAAAACGCATGAGCTCTTTCGTCTCACGTCGATCTCAAAACGCGCGGGGTTTTGCGGCCCGTGCTTTTTCGAATGAGCATGAGCCTTTTCGCCTCCATCTTTTTTGAAAACGTGTGAGCTTTCACGCCTCACGTTCATCTCAAAATGTGCGTACTTTTTCATTTCGTACTTTTTTAAATGAGCATGAGCTTTTTCGCCTCGACCTTTTTTGAAAACGTGTGAACTTTCACGCCTCACGTTCATCTCAAAATGTGCGCACTTTTTCATTTCGTACTTTTTCAAATGATCCTAAGTTTTTTCGGCCCGAGCTTTTTCAAACGGATGTGGACTTTGCGGCCGGAGTTTTTTCCGAAATGCGCCGATCCGCTGAGCTTTGCTCGGGTATACATGTATATTTCACATAAATGCGTGCAATTATCTTTTACTTGTGTTACAATGTATTTGAAATATTTGTTTTTTGCATTCGCCCGTCTTTGCCCGGCAGAGGAAACAAGGGAGAAACTCCGTCAGCGGCCGCCGGGAAGTGCAAAAGCAAAAATTTCCACTACACTTTCCGGGAGGAATGTAAAATGAAGAAAAGTCTTATCTTTGCCATGGCTATGGCTTTAGGCGTAACCGCCTCTGCCTATGCCGCAAACCCCTTCAGTGATGTACCTGCCGGCCATTGGGCTTATGACAGCATCGAGAAATTGGCTGCTGCCGGCGTCATCGACGGCTACGGCGACGGCACCTTCGGCGGCGACAAACTGATGACCCGCTACGAGATGGCTCAGATCGTTGCTCGTGCCATGGCCAACGGCGCTAACGTGGACAAGCTGGCCGCAGAGTTCGCCGACGAGCTGGATGCTCTGGGCGTTCGCGTTGCCAACTTGGAGAAGAAGGCCGATGCCGTACAGATCGCCGGCCAGATCCGCGCTCATTATGCAAACCTCAGCGGCGACAGAGAAGCTTGGGCCGCTCTGCGTACCCGTATCTAGTTCAAAGGCCAAGTGAACGATGACTGGACCTACGTAGGCATGGTTCAGAACATTCAAGACTTCAAGACTGAGACCGGCGATGAGAGACTGGACTTCCAACGGGCTTACATGGAAGGCCGTCTGGGCGGCGTTGACGTGCAGGCCGGCCGTATCGACACCACCGATATCACCGGCGGCAACATTTACGACATCCGCTTCGACGGCGTGAAGCTGACCTACGGCAAAGAGATCAAAGTCATCGGCCGGGCCGGCAAAGCTACCGATGCTTTTGAACACGGCTTGGTTCACGGCGGCGACACCTATTCGGTAGAAGCTGTAGCCGGACTGGGCAAGGCAGGCGACATCCACGGCGGCTGGTGGAAATTCAAAGGTCTCAATAACGGAGCCGACCTTCCCGACGACAATATCTGGACCGCCGGCTTGAATCTGAATGTAGCCAAAGATCTGGAACTGACCGCCGACTACCTCAAATCCAATCGAAACGATATTTTCGGGGCCGATCAGGACGATGACGGCTACGTGTTCGGTCTGAATTACAAGGGCGCTTCCGCCAATAAGGTCGGCAGCTACGGCCTCCACGCCAAATACTATCATCTGGGCGCGCCCGTAGTTATCGCTCACACCATGAACGGTGAGCATGAACTGGACGGCGGCTTCAAAGGCTACAGCCTCATGGGCTACTACACCGTAGCCAAGAACATGGTGCTTGGTGTTGAGTGGTACGATCTGGAAGCTATCGACGCCGATACGGATGTAAGCACTCTGTGGACCCAATTGGTGATTGACTTCTAAAATTTTCACAAGCCGCAAAAATTTACGAGGGACGCGTGAGCGTCCCTCATTTTTATGATACTGCTCTGCCCGTCACGCTCGTTTCTCTTCTGTGGTGAGTGTGCTTTCTCTAGCATGAAAGTTTAAAAAGGCTCTGTTGACTTTCGCCCTCGGCCTTGTTACAATGAAGATGCTTTCAGCCGTCGCCTGCCTCACGGTATGAGCGGCGGGACCGCAAGGGGATGCTCCCCGTTGTTTGCGGTACAAATGAATAGAACAGATAGCAGCAAACGAACCGTTAGCCGACAAGCGGTATATAAACAGTCGGACCGAAGTGAGCACGTCCTTCGCCGATAGGCGAAGGCTTTTTTGTTTTAGTTTGGAGTTTGGAGTGTGGAGTGTGGAGTTGGGTGGGCGCTCCTCATGTATATCGCCGGTCATTGAGCTTGTCGAAATGCCCGGCGCAGCAGAGCCATTTGAAAAGGAGAATATCTTGAAAGGCTTCGTATATATTCTAAAATGCTGTGATGGCACTTATTATACCGGTTCGACCAAAGACTTGGAAAAACGATTGTGGGAGCACAAGAACGGGATGGGGGCACACTATACAAAGGTAAGACTTCCTGTGAAACTTGTATTTGCCGAAGAATTTGAAAGGATCGATGAAGCTTTTTATCGAGAAAAGCAGATTCAAGGTTGGTCAAGAAAGAAAAAGGAAGCATTGATAGAGAGATGCTTAGATAAGCTAAGCACTAAGTAAATGTGTTTCAGAGCAGTTGTATGTCAGTTTCTCTTTCGCACCCTAACGCTTCGATAAACTCAGTGGGCAAGCGCTCATGTATATCGCCGGTCATTGAGCTTGTCGAAATGCCCGGCGCAACAGAGTCTTTCATC
>CANQBR010000009.1 GCA_947589605.1 uncultured Phascolarctobacterium sp.
CTCCCTCTTGATTTTTGATGGGAGTGACCACCGTCAAAACATCTTCGCCCAGCTCGTTATCGACTTCTTCCACCACGGAGTTCTCGCCGCGAAAAGCTTTTTCCACCGCCTGCTTCACTTTCGGCGTCAGCTGCTCGTATGCTTCTTTGCGGTCGGCCGGCAGAGGGCGGGGCCGCAGGTGAGGTGGTTTGGGCCCGTGTTTTTTTCTCTGCTCCGCGGCTTTCAAATTCAGCGACAGCTCTCTGTTGCTGTCCACCACCCAAACCAAACCGGGAGTGACATCGTCCAAAAAATTCAAAAAAGGATTTTTCGCCAGATTATCGCCGTAATATTTCTCCATCACCGGCAAATTTCTGCGGATGGTGCGGCTGAGGCGGACAGACTGAGCCTGCATTTGATTTTTCTTCAAGATGACGGTCTGTGCTCTGAGGAAATAGGCGAAGCACAGGCCCAAAAAAATGCAAAAAAGGACGATGATGAGGCTGAAGTACCCTAACTGCCGCCTGGCGATACGGTTTTTTCTGAAGTTGCCCGGAGAAAAACAACCGAAGAAATTCACAGCCATCCGTCCTTATTTCGTATATTCGAATTTGTAGCCCTTGCCCCACACGGTCTTGATGTCCCACTCGGGATGGGGATAGGCGGCCAGTTTGGCCCGCAGCCTTTTGATGTGAGAATCTACCGTGCGGCTGTCGCCTTCGTAATCGTAGCCCCAAATGCTGTCCAAAAGATTGTCGCGGGTGAAAGTTTTGGAGCTGTTGCGGGCCATCACGTCCAAAAGCTCGATCTCTTTTTTGGTGAGGGGCACTTCCTCCAGACCGATGCGGACGCTGTATTTGTCCATATCGATGTAGAGATTGCCCACTTCGAAAATGTTGTGGGCGCTCTGCTCCTGCTGCCGCACCCGCCGCAGCACGGCCTTCACTCTGGCCATCACTTCGCTGGCAGAAAAAGGTTTCAGCACATAATCGTCGGCCCCCAATTCCAGCCCCATGATCCGCTCGTAATCTTCTCCTTTGGCGGTGACCATGATGATGGGCACCATGGACTGCCGCCGCAAGCGGCGGCACACTTCGAAGCCGTCTGTTTTGGGCATCATGACGTCCAAAAGACAAATGGCGATCTCGCGGCTGTAGGTGGCGAAGGCGGCCAAAGCTTCTTCGCCATCGTAGGCCACCACGGGCTCAAAGCCCGCCTGCTTCGCATAAGCGGCGAGGATGTCGGTTATCTGCCTGTTGTCATCGGCGATCAGCATTTTTTTCATCTGCATCATCCTTTGAGCAGAGCGATATTTTTTTAATTATACCACAGACTGCGGGGGAGGGGCAACGCAAGGGCGGTCTGCGAAAAAAGAGCGCAGCCTAAAGATCCCCGCCTTTTTTCGCAAGCCTTCACGCAAAAAGCTCCCATCGCTCAGAAAAAGTCGAACGAAAGGAGCCTCGGTCTTTTTTAAGATGGTAAATTTTTTTCAATCGGCCTCCGGGGACTTCTGCTTTTTCTTTTGCGCCGCCCGCAGTTCCGAAAGGCAGCACACCGCAGCCGCCGCTATGATCATGAAGCCCACCGTCTCCATGCTCTCTTCCACAAAAGTTTTGACAGCACCGGCCACCCGGCGCTCCACCACCAGCCGCCACAGCACGCCCATGCCGTAAACTCTTGATACCAGCAGCACCCACAGCAGCCCCACGGCCAAAACGAAATAGCTCTTGCTTTGCATAAATGAGGCCAAACTGCGGCCCGCCTCCTCTCTGCCGTTCTTGCGCAGGGCCAACCAGATGCAGAAAAAAGCCAAAGGCAGGGCTATGTAGGTCCAAGCTCCGTGAAAAAGAGCGGCGTCGAAAAAGGCGTCCAATTCCCGCACGGCCATGCAGCCGACGAAGCCTCCCACCAAATAGAGCCCTCTTTCACGATAATGCCGGGCGGCCCACCAATAACAAAAAGCTGCGAACCAAAGAAGAAGGGCCTGAGTGTTTTCCGTCCAGCCGCCTTCTCTGAGGCCGCGGTTGATCTTGTAATCGTAATAGACCAAAAGGCCCGTCACGGCCAAGGCCGCCGTCACCAGCAAAGCGACGCCCAAAAATCGGGCGGCTCTCTTCAAAATAAATCTTTCGTCTGTGCTCACGTTTCTCTCAACACACCTTTGCGGATCTTTCTTCGGGCAATTTTGCCTTTGCTCTTCGGCACGAAAGTATTTTATCATAATTTTATTTTTTGTGCAAAATGTTCCCGCAAAATTTTCCCGGCGCTCTCTGCCTGAAGCTTTTCTGCGAGAAGAGTTTGCTCACGGCAACGTCTTTTCGCAAAAGAGCTCCGCCGAAAACGCTGAGAGCAAAAGAAAAACAGGCGACGGCCCGCGGCAGTTTGCCGGCCCGTTGCCTGCTTTTTTAGTTTTACTTTTGTTTTTTCGCGAAGGCTTCGCCGAATTTTTTTCAGCAGCCGAAATAGGCGGCGATCTCTTTCATCCGCCGGCTCTGAGGAGCCTTGAAGGGACAGCGGCGGTCGCAGTGACCGCAGCCGATGCAGTCCCCCGCTTTTTTGCTCAGCTTGTCGTAATGACCGGCCGCCAATTTATCTCCGGCCAGAGCCAAGTCGTAATATTTGTTGATCAGGCCGATATAAAGGCCCTGGGGGCAAGGCCGGCAGTGATCGCAATAAACGCAGTTGCCCATGGCTGCGGCGGGAGTGAAACTGCCGATGAGAGAATAATCTCTTTCGGCCGGGGAAGCAAGGGGATATCGCAGCAAAGTGCGCAAGTCTTCTTGATCTCTCACGCCCGGCACCACCGTCAAAACTCCCGGCCGATCCAAAGCGTATTGGATGCATTGACTGTGGGTGAGAGCTGCGCCGAAGGGAGACGCCCCTTCATCCAGCAATTTGCCGGCGAAGAAAGGCTTCATCACCGAGATGCCCACGCCCTGAGCCTGACACCTGCGGAAGAGGCGAGCCCTTTCCGCATTGCTGCCCACGGCCAATTCGTCTCCCTGCTCCAGATCGTAAGCGGGATTGACGGAGAACATCATCATATCCACTTCGACGTTGTCTAACACTTTCATCGCCACAGAGGGAGTGTGTGAAGAAAAGCCGATGTGCCGAAGTCTGCCCGCCTCTTTTTCTTTTCTCGCAAGATCCAAAAGGCCGGAGGCGGCGATCTCTTCAAAGTCTTCCTCTTCGTCCACGCAATGCAAGAAGCCGAAGTCGGCGTAGTCGGTGCCCAAAGTTTTCAACTCCCAGCGATAGGTCCTCTCTATCTCCCGGAAGTCCCGCGACCACCCGTACTCGCCCTTGGAGTTATAAACTGCTCCCAAGTGGAGTTGGAACAGCACCTTCTCTCTTTTTCGGGCGATGGCCCGGCCGAAGGGAGCGTAAACATTGGCGGCCCCGGCGCAAAGGTCGAAGAAATTGATGCCCTCATCGATCGCCGTGCCGATGATCTTTTCGATGGCAGCATCCGTATTGGCCCAGATGCTGCCGGTGCCCAAGCCCAGCACTCCTATCTTTTCTCCGCCGTGAGGCAGGCTTCTGTATTCCATATTTTTTCTCCTCGACTTTTTTTCACGATCTGCAATACGAGGGACGGCCGTATTTTTCGGCGACCGTCCTTCTCTTCGCGAAAATTCATAAAATTTTTGCTCGGCAAAACAGCCGCCGCCCCGTCAGCCTCTACGCTCCCAAAAAATATTTTTCCCAGAAGGGGAAGCTGCAGCCGGCCAGCACCAAAAGCAGGACCAGATAATCCAAAATATTCAGCTTCTCCGGCGGCATGTTCTTATAAGTGTTGTTGCCGAAACCTTTCAGCTCCATGCTGAGGGCCAACGTCTCCGACTTGGCCACCGCCCGCATCACCAACGGCCTTATCACCACCAGATAAGCCAAAAAACGTTTGATGAAATTCTGTCGGTTAGAATAACCGCGGCAGCTCTGAGCGTCCAAAGTTATCTCGCTGTCCAGCAAAAAGTTGGGCACGAAACGAAGGGCCGTCGTCAGCATGAAGGCGTATTCGCAGGGCAGCCGGAATTTTTCCACGAGGGCTTTGGCGATGTCTTGGATGCGGCAGGCCGCCAACAAACAGAGAAAGGCCATGGTCATCACCAACATCCTGAGGCCGCCGATGAGAGACTGGATCAAAGGAGTGCCGAAGAGCAGCTGCAGCAGCACCATAAGACCGGTGAATACCGCCAGCCCGCCGATGGCCGCCAAAGTCATTTGATCGTGCTTGATATAAAGAAGCAGCGTCAATTCCAACACCAAGATAGTGGCCACTGCCTCTGTGGGCAAAATGAAGACCCAGGCCGTCACGGCCAGAGTAACGATGATCTGAGTAAAAGCCGCTAAGCGCACGGGCCCGCACCTCCCTCTTTTTTATCGCAAGTGAGAAGCTCGCAGAGTTCTTCGACGGTGGCGGCTCTCACGCCCATGCCCGCCGCCACGGCACAAACGCCGGGCTGCCGCAGCCCCCACTGTTCAAGAGGCTGACTGCCGTCGAATAAGGCGGCGGGGCTGCCGTCGTAGACCAGCCGGCCCGAACTGAGCACCACGGCCCGGCGGGCAAAACGGCGCACCACATCCATATCGTGAGAGATGAGCACTATGGTCACGCCCTGCTCTCTGTTCAATTTGTCGAGATGAGCCATCATGCCTTCGATCTCCAAAGCATCTTGGCCGTTGGTGATCTCATCCAAGATCAAAGTGCGAGGGCAAAGAGCCATGGCCGCCGCCACGCCCAGCCTTCTTTTTTGTCCGAAAGAAAGGAGACGGGGATAGGAATCTTTCAGTTCCGTCAGCCCCATGGCCGCCAAAGCTCCTTCGACTTGCTCTTTCACTTGGGCCTCCGGCAATTTTTTCACCCGCGGCCCGTAGGCCACCTCTTCATAAACGCTGTCGGCCAAAATTTGCAGGTCGGGGTTTTGAAAAACATACCCGATCTTATCGGCTAAGTCGGCCGGCTCTTTTGAAGCTATATCTTCGCCGTCCACCAAGATCTCGCCGCTGCGGGGATGACACAACGCCATGAAGAGACGGCTCAAGGTCGTTTTGCCGCTGCCGTTGTGTCCTAAGAGGGCGACGAATTCTCCGTCGCCTATGGCAAGGTCCATGTCGAAGATCACCGGCCTGCCTCGAGTGTAAGCATAGTTCACTTTTCTAGCTTCCAACATGGCCCGTGCCCTCCTTTGCTCTCACGCCCCGACGTTTGAGGTCTTCCACGGCCTCTTCTTCGCTTCGCCAATTTCCCAATCTCAGGCCCAAACGCTCTTCAAGGCCCAATTTCATCTGCCACAGTGTGGGCAGCAGAGGCCGCAGTTCTGCATCTTGATAAACAACGGGAGCGGCGGCGTCGAAACTGTCGGCGACCAACAGTTCGCCCTCTTTCAAAGCGATCAGGTCCGTCACGTAGGGCAGCAGAAAATCCATACGGTGCTCCACTGCTAAGATAGTCGTGCCGAGGCGCCGATGGATGGAGGCCAGCAGACTGTATAAACTTTGCGCACCATCCGGGTCCATAGCCGAAACAGGCTCATCCAAAACGATGAGCTCGGGCTCCACCGCCAAAGTGGAAGCCAAAAGCAATCTTTGCCGTTGACCGCCGCTCAATTCGTCTAAACGATAAGTTTCACGGCCGGGCAAGCCCACCGCTTCCAAAGCCCAGCTTACTCTCTTTTCGACTTCTTCCGGTTTGAAGCCGTGGTTCAAAAGACTGAAGGCCACTTCTTCACCGGCGGTGAGAGACACCAGCTGGCTCTCGTAATCTTCCATGATGAAGCCCACGTGCATGGCGATGTCGCTGACTCTCTGTCCTTTGGTGCTTTTTCCCAAAACTTTCACATCGCCGGCATAACGGCCGCCCATATAAAAGGGCACGATGCCGGTGATGGCTCGGCAAAGAGTGGTCTTGCCCGCGCCGCTGGGGCCTATCAAACAGGTGAAGCTCCCTTTGTCCACCTTCAAGTTGATGTCCCGCAGCACGACCTGCCCGGGCGGGGTAGCCTTGTAAGCAAAATAAAATTTTTCGATGGCGATCTGTGCTGTCACTTTCTACCCTCCTGCGCATAAAACAATCGTTTCACCGGAGCGAAAAGCAAAAAAGTGATCAGCCCGTTCAACAGGCCTATCACCGCCACTACCGGCAGCATGGCATAGACCCACACCGACAGAGGCAGCCCCAGCACGAGTTTGAGGATGAAAGTAAAAACGCTGCCGCTGGCCATGGTGGCCAAAAAGCCGGTGACCAAAGGGCGCAGCTTCCACTCGCCCAGCCCTGCGGCCAGCATCGCTTTCACCACCAGGCAGCAGAGGATGGCGCCGCTCAATTCGCTGGCGATGTTGCCCAAAGGGAAAGCCGATTTGGATGAAGGCACCAGCGTCAGACCGGCGATGAAACCGATCCCCACCGCCTGGCTCAATTTGGGATTGAACATACTGATGACGATGGAATACATGGCGATGGTCCAGTTGGGTGTCACGCCGCCCACGTTGGGGCTAACGGTGTGAAGGATGATCCCGATGGCAAAGAGCATAGCAGTTATGGCCACCCAGCGATAGCCTTCCTGCAGCGGCTCTACTTCTTCCAAAGGGGGCAAAGACTTCGACTCGTCCATCTGTTGCGACACCTCCCGAAAAATTTTCCCGTTTGTTTTTTATTGTATCACACTTAAAAGAAAAGTAATAGAAAAAAGGCCGAGGCCTGTTCAAATAAGTGTCGCTGCTCGAGCGGCAGGATTTTTATTTTCATACATAGAATAAAATTTCACGGTCGAAGACAAGCAACGTTGCGAAAAGAGGAGGAACTTTTATGAATTGCGCCTTTTGCCCTCATCATAATTGCTACACCAAAGGCCAAAATTGCAGCGGCCGCAGTCAGGAGGCTGCCTTGGCTCTCTACGACGAGCAAGATAAAAAGATCATGCTGGCAGCGGCAGCCACCGAGAGCCGCAACTATTTGAAGATGACCCGCTTGGAAGAAGTGCTCTTCTTCGCTCAACAATTAAACGTGAAGAAGGTGGGCATCGCCTTTTGCATCGGTCTGGCCGCCGAGGCTCGTTTTTGCGCTCAATATTTGCAAAACGCCGGGCTCAAAGTGGAGAGCGTCTGCTGCAAAAACTGCGGCATCGATAAAGATGAGCTCGCTTTGGAAAAGATCAAGCCCGGGCAGTTCGAGGCCATGTGCAATCCCCGCATGCAGGCAGAGCTCCTCAATAAGGCGGGCACCGAATACAATTTCATCGTCGGTCTCTGCGTAGGCCACGATATGGTCTTCACCAAAGCCAGCGAGGCCCCGGTCTCCACTCTCATCGCCAAAGACAGAGTGCTGGCCAATAATCCGGCCGGAGCTGTCTACTCCCGCTATTGGCGGCGCAAGCTGGGCATTTTGGAAAAAGGCACGGTCTGAAGGCCCCGCTGCCCCTCGCCCCTTCTTGAACAAAAAAGCACCCCTGCCCGAGGGGCTCTCCTTTTTCGATCTGAGGCACGGCTTTGTGCCCCCCGCTTTTTGGAAAAAGCAAAGCTGCATGAGCAAGGGTGTTTTTATATTTATCTTTTTCTGTAAACTGCCAGCTCCACCAAATTGCCGTCGGGATCCCGCACATAGATGCTGTCCATGGGGCCCAAAGCGCCGTTGCGGGGCACCGGCCCCGCTTCGAGAGGCCAGCCTTTGGCGCAGAGCTCTTCTTTTATTTTCTCTATATCATCATCTTCAACGATCAGGCAGAGGTCCTGACTGCCCAAAGTGGGTCGCAGGGCCGCCGGCAAAAATTCTCCCGGGCGGCAGTGGATGTTGATCTTTTGTTTGTCCAACAAAAAGGCGCGGCGGCCGTTTTTCTCCGTCACCTCTAACCCCAAAATGTCGTGATAAAAATGACGGCACTTAGAGTAATCTTCTGTGGTGATCACCAAATGATCCAAGCCTTTGATTTTCATGAAATGCTCCTCAATAACGATAGTCCTGTCCTAAAATGACGGTGCCGTCCCAGTTGCCCTCCGGTTTGGCGGCGATAAAGATCTTGTTTTTGAAAGGGATCTTGCTCAATTTGTAAACTACCGAGCTGCTGCTCGCTACCACACGAGTGTCCGGCAAAGGTGTGTCGCTGCCGCCGTCGATGACGAAGTAGCCCGCTTTGGCCAATTGAGCGGCGGCGTGAGGAGCAGCTGCCGGGTCGCCGGAGCGATCTATAAGGCGTAAAGTCGTCTGAGAGCGGCTCGCCGGTGACTTTTTAGCAGGTGCGGCCAACACTTCTTCTTTGGCGATGGCCGTTTTATTGCTCTTATCGCCTGCCGCCGTCTCGCTTTTTGGGGCGGCCTTTTCTTTTTCGGCAGTCTCTTTTGCGGCCTTCGCCTCGGCTTTTTTCATTTTTTTGATGGCAGCCGACACTTCTTCCCTTTTGCTCTCTATCTCTTTCTTCTCTTTGCGCAGTTGTCGGCGGATATTTTTATCCTTAGCCTGTTTGATATCGTCTTCTAATTTTTTCTCTTGCAGCAAAAGCTGCCGCTCTCGCCGAGAAAGCTCTTCGATCGTCTCCGGGCCGGGCTGCCGCAGCTCTTTCTCTGTCGTTGGGCTGCTCTTTACCTCTTTGTTTTCGCTGCGCTTCGCTTCTCTTTCGTATTCTGCGGCTAAAAGTTTGGCGGCGGTCACATATTTATCGCTCATCTGCGCGCCCTGCATATCGGCCACCATACGCCGCAACTCGACGATATCCGGCAGCCAGTAGCTGATCCCTTCGATATATTCGGGAGTGCCCGGCACCGTCGCCATCACCAGCCCCTTTTCTTTCACCATGGCCCGCAGGGCTCGGCCTATCTCCAGCATATCGCCCATAGAAAGATCGGTCTCGATCATGGTGAACAATTGTTTGCTCAGCCCCGGCAGCCGCAGCAGCAGTTGAGCAGAGTTGATCTTTTCGTAAACGGCCATCAAGAAATGCTGCTGACGGCGGATGCGTCCTATGTCCCCGTCTTCGTCTCGATAACGAACGTATTGGATAGCTGCGGCCCCGTTCAAATGCTGACGGCCCGCCTTCAAGTCGACGGTAAAACCGTCATAAGGGTCGTGGTACTGCATGTCCTTTTCCACGTCGATATCGATGCCGCCGATGGCGTCCACCAGACCGGAGAAACCTTTGAAGTCCACCGCCACATAATTGTGGATGTGCAGGCCCAGCAATTCTTCTGCCGTCGCCTGAGTGAGTTTTCTGCCGCCGTAAGCGTAAGCATGATTGATCTTGTCCCAGCCGTGCTTTTGGATCTTCACCCGCGTGTCGCGAGGGACGCTGAGAAGGGCCACATCTTTTTTGTCGGAATCGAACATCACCACGAAGAGAGTATCGCTCCGCCCCGGGTCGTTATCTTCCGGCCGCGGGTCCACCCCCAGCACGACTATATTGCGTTTTACGGCCAAACGTTCCGTCGGTCTCAGGGCGTCGAGGCTCTCTTGGCCCGAGGGTGCGAAAAAGTCGCTCAAAGCATAGCCCACTGCCAATACTGCCGCTAAGACGACGGCCAAAATACAGAGCTTATTCTTCATGCTTCTCTCTCATTTCTTGCAAAAGCCACTAATAGGAGTTTATTTACTTAATGTACTGCAGACCTACTGTTTGCTTCCATCTCTGTATCCAGTAGAGGGAGATAGCTACATACAGTTCTCGATCCTTACCCTGCTTTGTCCAACTGAGCGGTTGTTGGTGGCTTGCCGTTCTGCTTTTTCTCATAGTCGTTTCCTTGCTTTTTTTGCATATCCATCTTACGTTTCTTCACTGCCTTCTTTGTCGTTTTTTCATTTGCCTTTTTGAACCCTTTATATTTAGAAGAGTGTGCTTTGTCTTTCTTCTCTGCTGTTTTTTCCTTTTTATGCAACTGCCGTATCACCTCCGCTTTTTTTGTCTTTTTTATATCTTCCTTTAGCTCTTTCTTTTGCTCAGGGGCCCGCTTTTCCCTATTAATTGAAGCTTTGATGCTTTTACTTTGGTAAGAAGTCAAAGGCTTCTTAGACTTTAAATCAGCATCTTCGATTGCAACCTTTTTGCCCTGCTCCGTTCCGCTTTGGTACTTTGCAGTTAAAACCTTGTCGGCAGTTGCATATTCATCGCTCACCTGAGCGCCCTGCATATCATCAACCAAGTGGCGCAAATCAGTAACATCCGGCAACCAATAACTAACACCCTCAATGTATTCAGGAGTACCCGGCACTGTGGCCAGCAACAACTTTTTCTCCTGCATCATAACCAGCAAAGTCCGGCCCAATTCCACCATATCGCTCAACGATAGGTCTGTCTCGATCATAGTGAACAGTTGCTTGCTTAGTCCCGGTAGTTGCAACAGAAGTTGGGGAGAGTTCATCTTTTCGTAGGCGGCCAGTAAAAAATGCTGCTGTCGACGAATACGTCCTATATCTCCGTCCCTGCCGCGGTATCGCACATACCTAAGGGCAGCAGCTCCGTTAAGGTGTTGTATTCCTGGCTTCAATTTTAAATTAAAAGTAGCATAGGGGTCGCGGTAGAACAATTCCTTTTCTATTTCTATATCTACCCCTCCGATGGCATCTACCAGTCCTGCGAAACCTTTGAAGTCCACTACCACATAATTATGGAGTTTTAACTTCAACAGTTCTTCCGCCGTCTTCTTGGTTAACGCCGCACCTCCAAGAGAGTAGGCATGGTTGATTTTGTCCCAACCGTGGTTGTCTATCCACACTCTGGTATCACGAGGTACGTTTAATATGGGCACATTCTTTTTTTTAGGATCTAGCATTACTACAAAAATAGTGTCGCTCCGCCCTGCATCAAATTTTTTCGGTCGCAAGTCCACCCCTAAGACTACGATATTTTGTTTTATTGACAGTTGCTCTATAGAGCTCGCATCGTCAGAGTGCTTCTCTGCAGCTTTTGGAAGGAAAAAGTCGCTCAAAGCATAGCCCACTGCCAATACTGCCGCTAAGACGACGGCCAAAATACAGAGCTTATTCTTCATGCTTCTCTCTCATTTCTCTTAAATATTCGCGAGCAGCTCGCGATGAGTGCGGAGAAAACTGCAGAGGATGCGGGCCGTCATGCCCCAGATCACTCGTTCTTCGTATAGGTAGAAATAAACCGTATAGTCTTTGCGACGGCGCCAGTTGCGCTGCCGCTCCGGCACCAAATGAAAGGGAAAGTCCGGTCTCGGTCTGTCGGCCAGCTCTGCCGTCGCCGTCAACGGCTCCGTCTTCAGGAAGAAACTCAGGGGCACGGTGAAGACTTCTTCCACCTCCGCCGCACTGAAACCGATCTTCTTCGGTTCTTCGATCGCTCCCAAAAAAGGATGGATGATGGGCCCGGAATAGGTCACCAAAGTAGACAGCTCACCCAGCACGGTTATGTCCGTCGGTGTCAGCCCCAACTCTTCGCAGCACTCCCGCACCGCCGTCTGCCGAAAATCTTTGTCGGTGCACTCCGCCTTGCCGCCGGGGAAACAAATTTCTCCCGGCTGACGCTTCAATTTTTTAGAGCGCACTTCAAAAAGCAGGGCGACGCCCTCTTTTGTCGGCACCAGCGGCAGCAACACAGCCGCGTCCCACAGGCCGTCCGTTTTGTCTATCTCCGCCGGCTTGAGGCTCAAGCTCGCCGCAAGGCGAGAGCTCAATTCTTCCAACTTTTTCATGCCGCCGCTTCCCCTTCCGTTATTATCATTATAACCTTTCTTCGCCGCCTGTGAAAAGAATTATTTGCCGCCGCACATAGTCCTCTTCGCGTAAAAAACTTGAATTTTTCAAATTTTTCATCAAAGATGAAAACCAGGCGCTCCTCTCTTGTGAGAATTTTTTTGAAATGATAGATCGAGATGGCAGCTTATTTTCGTAGGAGCCGATGCGTATAAAAAAGAGCATGACGACTTGCAAAAAAATCGTCTGTTCTTTGGAGCAAAGAAAAAATATCGCCGCCTATACAAAAAAGATCGATTTTCTATTTAGTGCGGCACGACAGCAGCATCAATCTTCACGAACTGCTGCACAGTGGTGACTTCAAGCGCCTTGCCAATGAGCGCTTGCTTTATTGAAAATAAGATGCGAGGGAAAAGATCGTACATCGATAGCTGTATGTACGCGCTTAATGACCTGATAAAATTTGTGCCGATCGCTCGAATTTTGCCCAAGCGTCGGCGAAAAAACAGCGGCAAAAAACGGCAGCTTCCTTTTTGGGGAGGCTGCCGCCTTTTGATATCCGGATCTTTTGTGCGTCGTTCAGTTGAAAAAGTTCGGAAATGCTCCTCTCTTTTCTTTTACTTACAGCCGCACCTGCATCTGCTCTCGATGACCCAGTCCGCCGCATCGCTGCCCAACGCGTTTTCCAGCGCATCTTCCACCCACATGGTCGGGCCGCTGTAGTAGGCCCGAGTAACTTGACTGGATACTATCCCGCACACTATCAGGAGCAGAAGTATCATCCCCGTTCTTTTCATTTGCCTTACCTCCTTTTGCTTATCTTATCCTTAAGGCCGATAAAAAGCCCGGCTTTTATTTCCGACGGACAGTTGCTATGATGTCGTTATGCTATGTGTTCTGATTTTTTCGGCATCCCATCTGCCCGATCGTTTCATCTTCTGTGATGACCGCCGTGACTTCCTCTTATGCGATCGTTATCGAAGTTCGAAGGCTCGTGATGCCTGCTGATCGTCGAACTTCTCGCAGGAGCTCTCTGCACCGAAGGTCGGGGAGCGCCGGATCTTGACTGACTCACACGGGGCCTGCTCGTATTTTGGGCAGGGACGCTGACACGGGGAGCGCTGCCGCTTGCTGAACGGCGAAAAGTCGCACTGCTCTGTGTAGGCCGACTGACTGCCGGAGCCGATCTCTTCATCGTCGCCTGTCGTGTGCTCATCGTCGGCCGTTGGACCGAAGGCCGAGAGCTTGCGGCTGCGGGACGACGAAACGTTGAGCTCGTCGTGCCCGACGTCGGTCGTTGAGCCGAAGGCCGAGAGTTTGCGGCTGCGGGACGACGAAACGTTGAGCTTGTCGAGCTCGACGTCGGTCTCCTCACGATCGGTGTGGTCTTGTTGCCCGTCGATCGCTGTGCTGTAGGAGCAGAAGTCACTGCCGCCGGCTTAGAGGCTATCGCTGCAGAGTTGCCTCCCACAGGCAAAGGCATCGTGCTGACAGAGCCGTTGCTCTTAGGTGCGGCGGTTTTGTTTCCTCTTACGATCTCGGTGGCCGGTGCCTTTGCGCCCGGGCGTTTTGCTATCGCCGGTCCCTTCCAACCGTCGGGCAAAAGCACCTGAGGTGCAGAAGCACCTTTCTTCGCTTCGGGGGCAGGAGCGACGGTATTTTTCCCCGCCTTGGGCAACGACGGCACATTGATCTTCGGTGCCGGTGCAGAACTTAAATGGGGAGCCCCTGCTGCCCCGCCCCGTGCCAAATTGGGCAACATCACCGCTCCCTTTGCATCGGGAGGTGGCTGTGCCGGCCCCGGCCCTACATCGCTGCCGGGAGGCGGAGGAGGAGCACCGCCGGGCACAGAGCCCGGATGATGGGCCGGCGGAGGAGGAGGCGGCATATGGCCGGGCCGCCAGCCGCCGGGAGGCGGCAAAGGAGCATGATGAAAATGATGAGGCCAGCAGAAATTCATATAGAACCAATACGGTCTCTCCCAATAGCAATAGCGATAATAATGATCGTGCCCGCTGTAATGAACAGTCCTCGTCTTATCGGCTTCGATGGCGGCGCTCAGTTCTTTATCCAAAGCCTTCAGCTCTTCGTTGCCCGAGTCGTATTGTAAGCCCTTAGTGGCATAAGCCTTGGCCTTATAGATCGAGCCCTTGTTTCTTTCGGCCAAAGCCAATTCCAAACACATCAGGGCCCGCACAGAATTCAGGTCGCCGTCGGAATTGATGCCCGGGAAAAGTTTCAGGCCCGCTTCGTATTCCGAGGCCCAATAGTAAACGGAAGCGATCTCTGCCGGGGAGCCGGTGACCTGCTTTTTGTGGCTCTTGTAATATTTTACGCTCTCTTTGGCCGTGGCCCTGAGCTTGCCCATGTCCTCTTCTTCCGTATATATAGAGAGGAGCAGAGTTAAAGTGGGCCAGTCCTTGTCGTATTGCAGAGCTTTTTCCAAATAAAGGGCGGCTTGCTCGTTGTTTCCCTCTTGGTGTTCTAAATAACCGCGCCAATAATAGCCTTCGCCCTTTTTGGGATATTTGGCGATATAAGCATCGATCTTAGAGAGAGCGGCCCCCCTGTCTTCTTGGATCAAAGCCGTCGCCGCAGCCCGATCTTTAAAAAGAGAGGGCGTTTTGGCCTCCGTCATTCCCGGCGCCTGCGCCAAGATGAACACGGCGACCGCCGCCGCTACCCATCTGCCTTTCAGCATAGCCCCACCTTCCTTCATTGCCGATCCTCATTCACATGCTTTGATATATTATGCCTTTTCTTTTTTACTCCAAGGCAAAAGTAACGTCCACGTTGGCGCTCACTTCCAATTGCACCGGTTGGATCACCGTCTGAGAGGCCAAATTTTTCGCCATGCTGCCGGATGCGACACCGTCCATGGCGCTCATCACGCCGCTGTAACTGTTGATGCGTGCAGAGAGCAGTCTCCCCACTTTGCGGCCGTCGCTTTGGGCCACCGCCTCGGCCTGTTGTCTGGCAGAGGCCACGGCCTTCGCCAGCAATTGGTTCCACACCTGCTCCCGCTTGCTCAGGCTGTATTCGATGTTGTTGATATTGTCAACCCCGCCGGCTGCCAATTTGTCGATGACGGTGCCGATCTTGCTCAGGTCTTCTACTTTCACCTTCATAGTATTGTCTGCCCGATAGCCGTTGATCTTGCCCTTGGCATCGTAGCGGGGATTTACATAAAAGCGCACCTGATAATAATCGTCTCTGGTCAAATTACTGCCCAACAATGCGCGTTTGATCTGCGCTGTTTTGGCCGCCACCTGCTGCACCGCTTCTTCCGAAGTGGAACCCGAGCCTTGTATGGAGAAGTGGATGTAGGCCATATCGGGAGCCACTTGCCGCACCGCTCTCGTGTTGAGAGAGATGTCTTCCAGATCTCCCTTGTAAGCTTGGGCGGCGGGTGCGCCCGTCAAGCCCAAAAAAGTTCCGCCGATCAAGCAGATGCTCAAAGCCCTGCACAAAATTTTTTTCGCCTTTCTATCCATAGTCTTACCATCCTTTCATCGCCTATTTTCGGGGAAAGGACCTTTACGGCCCCTTTTGCCTTTAAGTATAGCGGCGAACTGTGGCAAAACTATGACGAAAATTTTTCTCGCAAAAAATTTTTTCTGCTTTTTCAAACGGCCGGCAAAATTTCAAAGTCAGTCTTTTTGCGGCCGCCGTTCTTTGAAAAAATCTTTCAGCACTGCCCGGCACTCTTCTTCCAAAACTCCCGCCCGCACCGCCGTACGATGATTCAGCGCGGCGTTGTTCACGATGTTGAAGATGGACTCTGCTCCTCCAGCCTTGCTGTCCGGGCAGCCGTAGACGAGGCGCCCCACCCGGGCATTGACGACGGCGCCGCTGCACATGGGGCAAGGCTCCAAGGTGACATAAAGAGAACAATCGCTCAAACGCCAGCGGCCCAATGCGGCGCAGGCTTCTTGCACGGCGATGAGCTCCGCGTGAGCGGTGGCATCGTGCAGTTCCTCTCTTTTGTTGCGGGCGGCGGCCACCACTCGCCCTTGCCCGTCCGCTATCACCGCTCCCACGGGGACTTCTCCTGCCTCTTTTGCCAGCCGTGCTTCCTCCAGCGCCAATCCCATATAAAATTCGTCGGACTGTCTGCCTTCGACGATCTTTGCTTTTTCTTTCATGCGTCGGCCTCCGCCGCTTCCATCAATTCTTCCCATTTTTTCATCAGCTTCTCTATCTCTTCGCCGTAGGCTGCGTGCCTAGCGGCCAGTTCTTCGCTTCTCTTTATGTCACGATGATTGGCGGGATCGTTCAGCTCTTTTTCCAAAACTTTTCGCAAAGCTTCCTGCTCTCTGACGGCCAGTTCTACCCCGGGCAAAAGTTTCAAAGCCTCTTCTCGGCTAAAGCGTCTTTTTTCGCCGCTTCCGGCTTTCTGCCCAGCCGTCGAAGCCCTCTCTTTTACCGTCGCCTTCTTATCGTTTTTTGCCGAGCCGACGTCAGTCGAGTTTCGTTGTTCTTCTTTGGCCTTGCACTCATTGTAATAGTCGTAGCCTCCGGCGTAAGTGCGGATGGTCTTGGCATCGGGGTCTATCTCCCAAATGCGATCGGCTATCCCTCGGATAAAATATCGATCGTGGCTCACTGCCAGCACTGTGCCGCCGTAACTTCGCAGCGCTTCCTCCACCGCTTCTCGGGCCGGGATATCCAAATGATTGGTGGGTTCGTCCAGCACCAGACAGTTGGCGCCGTCCAGCACCAGTTTCAACAGCATCAGCCGCGCTTTTTGACCGCCGCTCAAACTGTCGACTCTTTGAAAAACTTCTTCGCCTTGAAAAAGGAGACCGCCCAAAAGCGAGCGGGCCTCTGCTTCCTCCAGGCCGTGATCAAGCACGATATTTTCCAACACAGTCCGCTCTTGCCGCAAACGCTCGTAACTTTGAGAGAAGTAGCCGATCTGCACCCTGTTTCCGATCTGGGCGCTCCCCGTCAAAGGAGGCACTTCGCCCAGCAAAGTGCGGAGCAAACTGGTCTTACCGCTGCCGTTGGGACCGATGAGCGCTACCTTCTCGCCTCTGCGTAGGGTGAGGCTCAGCTCTTCGAGCAAAATTTTGCTACCATAGCCGACCCCCAGCCTTTCTGTAAAAAGCACCCGCTGAGCGCATTCGCTCACCGCAGGCAACCGCAGTCGAAAATTTTTCGTCTGACTGGGCGCGGCGATTCGTTCCAAGCGGGCCAGCTGCGCTTGACGGCCTCGGGCCATTTTCGCTTTGATCCCCGCTTTGTAGCGGCGAATGTAATCTTCCGTTTTTTCTATGTAGGCCTGCTGCGCTTTAAAAGCCGCTGCCTCGCTGGCTTGGCGCAGCCTTTTTTGTTCCAGATAACGAGTGTAGTTGCCCTTATAAGAAGTGAGACGGCCCCGCTCCAGCTCCAAAATGTTCTCCGCCACTTCGTCGAGGAAGGCTCTGTCGTGGCTCACCACCAGCAGCCCGCCTTTAAAATCGCGAAGATAGTTTTCCAGCCACTCGGTCATGTAAATATCAAGATGGTTAGTCGGCTCGTCTAAAAGCAAAAAGTCCGGGCCGTCCAAGAGAGCTGCTGCCAACATCAACCTGGTCTTCTCGCCGCCGCTCAATTTTTCCGCTTCGTCTTCCCATGTTTTCTCGGGAAAGCCCAAGCCGAGCAAAACTTTTTTGATGCGAAGCTCAAGGCCGTCCCCTTCCAGCTGATCGTAGCGCTTGCTCAACCGCTCGTATTCTTGCAAAAGGGGAGACTGTGCATCTTTTTGTGCGTCGGCCAAAGCAGCGGTCAAAGCTTCCATACGCCGCCGCAAGGTCATGATCTGAGAGCAACCGGCCAGCATGAATTGCCAAATTTTTCCTTTCACCGCCGTAAAGCTCTGCTCTACGTGCCCCACCTTGGTGGCCGGCGCAAAGCGCACGGTGCCGCTGTCGGCGAAGCCCGGCTCCAGCAAACAACGCAGCAGCGTGGTCTTGCCGCTGCCGTTGGACCCTACCAGCCCTACATGCCGCCCTTTGGGCACGGCAAAACTGAGCGAGGAAAATATTTCCGCGCTCCCGTAGGCCTTGGCAAGTTTATCCACCGTTAATTGCATGCGACCGCTCCTGCTTTGTTATCGAACTTTATTTATTCCCCTCGCTGCCCTCATTCTCTTTTTTATCCAAAAGCAACGCCGCCCATTCTTCCAAACTGTGTTCGTTCAAATTTTCGAAGAACTGCCGTCTGGCGGGGTGAACGGGCATCGACGCTGCCACCGCCAAATTATATCGAGCTCCTTTGGCGAAGTCCGTGACTAAGATCTCCGCGTTCTTTTCGATCGCATCGAAGAGGGCCTGCCCTTTTTCGGTGTTGATGATGGTGAGAGTCACTCCCTTATCGTCGTCAAAATCGGGGAACTGTTTATCTATGCCCCAGTAATCGGCGATGGTGAGATCTGCCAAACTGCGCCTGTCGTTAAAAGCGCAGTCGGAGCAGGAAGGCCTGGTGCAGACAGAATTCAAAAAAAGACGCATGTAAGGCTCCCGCCGCTTTGTGTCCCCGAAGCAATGATGGGCGGTGTAAAAAAGAGTGCGCCCGTTCTTCCAACCGTTCTCTTTGCTGCGGAAGCGGACGGCAGTGACCGGCTCTCCTGCCTTTGCCGCTATCTCCTTTAAATGTTTGCGGTAGACCGCCGGGCTGGGCACACCGTGGCACACCACATCAACAGTATAAAGACCGTCGTAAGGGCGGCGCAAAAAGCCTTTGAGCCCGGCGATCTGACAAGGGGTGCCGCTGAAGAGCACCGTCTTGCCCTCTTTCAGCAAAGCAGCCGTCTCTTTGAAGCAATCGCCCAGCAAACTTTGCACATATTTGGAGCCTCGCAGCCGCGGCAATTCATTTTCGCTGTCTATTCTGATGTGGCGCACGGTAAGCTCTTCATCCAAAACGGCGCCGTACACACAGCCGCCTCTTTTGAGCACGGCCTGCGCCAACAATGTGAAGCAACCGCCGCTGGATGAAGTGAGCCGCACCTCTTCATCTTTGTTCTTCAGACCGTAGACTCCCGCCACAGAATGTCTGGTCGGTCTATGCAGCAAAGGGCAAACTTTTTCGCAAAGCCCGCACTTGATACAACTTTTTTCATCAGCCCGCGGATAAAGAAAGCCCTCGTCGTCGGCTCTCAAATCGATGCATTTTTTCGGGCAAACGGAGGCGCAGGCGCCGCAGTCGCAGCAGGCCGACTTATCATCGATCAAGATCATATTTTATCTCAACTCCTCTTTGGGTGAAAAAGGCTGCCCGGGGCAGCCTTAACGTTTTCCGAATGCATCAATCGGCGAAGCCGTGTGGATGAGCCTTGTGCCAGCGCCAAGCGCTGGCGATGATGTCCGTCAGACGAGAGTGAGAAGGACGCCAGCCCAATTCCCCTTTTATCTTCTCCGAAGATGCCACCAGCCCGGCCGGGTCTCCCGGCCGTCTGCTGCCTATGATCACGGGAAAATCGATCTCTGTCACCGCCTTGGCCTCTTTGATCACTTCTCCCACACTGAAGCCCTGTTGGCTGCCCAGATTATAGATGCGGCTGCCGCCGCCCTGCAGCAAATGTTTGAGCGCCAGCACGTGAGCCTCGGCCAAGTCGCACACGTGGATGTAGTCGCGGATGCAAGTCCCGTCCGGAGTGGGGTAATCATCCCCATACACCTGAATGTTTTGACGCAAGCCCAAGGCCGTCTTCAAGATCAAAGGAATGAGGTGGCTTTCGGGCCTGTGGTCTTCGCCGATAGCTCCGCCGGGAGAAGCCCCGGCTGCGTTGAAATAGCGCAAAGCCACATAATTAAGGCCGTAAGCGGCGGCATAATCCGCCAACATCCCTTCGATAGTAAGTTTGGTGCGTCCGTAAACATTGGTGGGGACCGTGGGGCTGTCCTCTTTGATGGGAAGAGCCTCCGGCTGACCGTATACGGCGGCGGTAGAACTGAAGACCAACCTCTCTACACCTTGGGCCCGCATGGCCTCCAATAAGCAAAAACTGCCCACCACATTGTTGTGATAATATTTGGCCGGCTCTTCCATGGATTCGCCCACCAGGGAGGAAGCGGCAAAATGCATGACCCCTTCGATGTCGTATTCTTCTAAAATATGGCGAAGGAATGCCGTGTCGCGGATATCTCCTTCGATCAACTGTACATCTTCGGGCACCGCGGCAGCGTGACCTGTAGATAAATTGTCGTAGACTACGGGGCAGTAGCCCTGCTGTCGCAGAGCTTCCACCACATGCGAGCCTATGTAACCGGCGCCGCCGGTGACCAGAACGGCGGTCTTACTCATGCTGTACTTCCTCCTTAGCCAACAGAGCCTTTAAATAAGTCAAAAACCCTTCCCGCAACTCGGGCCGCTTCAGAGCCATCTCGACCGTGGCTTCCAAAAAGCCCTGCTTATCGCCCACATCATAGCGCCGTCCGGCAAAGTTATAAGCATAAACAGGCAGACTGCGGCCCAATTCTCGCAGGCCGTCGGTCAGTTGTATCTCCCCGCCTCTGCCTCTGGGAGTTTTTTCCAAAATAGGAAAGATAGCCGGGTCGATGATGTAACGCCCCAGCACCGCGAGCCGTGAAGGTGCATCCTCGGGCCGCGGTTTTTCTACCATGTCCGACACCTTGAAGGCCCGAGGATCGGCAGTAGGCTGAGCAGCCACGATGCCGTAGGCCGAAACTTTATCGGCCGCTACTTCCTGCACGCCCAAAACTGTGGCGCCGGTCTGCTCGTAGTAGTCCATCAACTGTTTGAGCACGGGCACCTGCGCATCCACCACATCGTCGCCCAACAGTACGGCAAAAGGCTCGTTGCCGATGAATTGCTTTGCACAGAGCACCGCATGGCCCAGCCCTTTGGGTTCTTTCTGGCGAATGTAATGGATGCTGATGTCGGAGATGCCCCTTATCATCTGCAGTTCGTCGGTCTTCCCCGTTTCCTGCAGGTGCAGTTCCAGTTCGATGCTGCGGTCGAAGTGATCCTCGATGCTCCTCTTGTTGCGGCCGGTGATGATGAGGATCTCTTCTATGCCCGAGGCCAAAGCTTCTTCGATGATGTACTGGATGGTGGGCTTATCCACTATGGGCAGCATCTCTTTGGGCGAAGCCTTGGTCGCCGGCAAAAAACGGGTCCCCAACCCCGCTGCCGGAATGACGGCCTTACGTACTTTTTTGATCATATGCAACTCCCCTTTATCCCTTTTTATGCCTCTTTTCCTCCTATCAGCTCCAACACTTCCCGTGTTTTTGCTTTTAAGAGTTCTTTATCGCCTTTGCTCTCCACGTTGAGCCGTAAGACCGGCTCCGTGTTGCTGGCCCGCACATTGAAGCGCCAGCGGTCGTAACTTACGGACAAACCGTCCAAACGGTCCTGCTCACCGTCGGCGTAGCGGGCAGCCAAAGCAGCCAGCACGGCGGCGCTGTCTTCTACCTGTCGATTGATCTCGCCGCTGCACGGATAAAGTTCCATCCGCTTTTGCACCATTTGGCTGAGACTTTTGCCGCTGCCGCTAAGCAATTCGGCCACCAAAAGCCAAGGTATCATACCGCTGTCGCAACAGGTGAAGTCGTGAAAATAATGGTGCGCGCTCATCTCGCCGCCGTACAATACGCCTTCGTCCCGCATGCATTGCTTCATAAAAGCATGCCCGCTTTGACAGCGTACCGGCACGCCCCCATGGGCGGCTATAATATCTTCTGTGTTCCAAACCAAACGAGGATCGTACATGATCTTGGCCCCGGGCTGCTTTTGCAAAAAAGCTTCGGCCAAAAGCCCGACGATGTAATAGCCTTCGATGAACTCTCCCTTCTCATCGAAAAAGAAGCAGCGGTCGAAGTCTCCGTCCCAAGCTAAGCCCAAGTCGGCTTGCGAGGAACGGACCAAAGCCTCGGTAGCTCCCCTGTTGTTTGAAAGCAGGGGATTGGGCACACCGTTGGGAAAATTTCCGTCAGGTTCCATGTTGATAGATGAAAATTTAAAAGGCAAACGCTGTGCAAGTTCTTCGACGATCGGGCCGGCCCCGCCGTTGCCCGGGTTGACTGCTATGTGCAGAGGGCTCAGCTTAGCCGCATCGATATAGGTGAGCAGGTGGTCGATGTAGTTGGGAACTATATCCACCTTCGTCACTTTACCTCTGCTCTTGCCGGCGACTGTTTGATGCCCGAAGTTCTTCCCCGTCACCATGGCCCCGATCTCTTTTAGCCCGGTGGCAGCGGAAATGGGCCGGGCCCCCTTGCGCACCAGCTTCATGCCGTTATAGTTCTTGGGATTGTGGCTGGCAGTGACCATGATGCCGCCGTCGGCATTCAGATAAGAGGTGGCAAAATACACCAGCTCCGTCCCGCATAGCCCGATATCCAAAACATGGCTGCCCCCGTCCCGCAGTCCCTCGGAGAGAGCGGCAGTCAGAGCCGGCCCGCTGAGGCGGATATCATGCCCCACCACTACGGTCTCGGCTGCCAGCATGGCCGAAAAGATGCGGCCCAGACGATAGGCCAATTCTTCGTTCACTTCTTCCGGATAAAGGCCGCGGATATCATAGGCCTTAAAAGCTTTATCGTTAACTTCCATGATTTTCTCTCCCATTTCTTCATCCCCGATTTCAACAGCTTTGGATCGAACTGTTTTTAGTTAAACACCGTTATTCTATACGATCGGAGCAAAGTCCTGCTCTGCCGTTCACAGCTTATAGTCTCTGCGGGCCAGCACCTCTTCGGCGGCATCCCCCAAATAAAAACGCATGACGCTGAAAAAGGGCAGACAATTCCCTTCTTCATCCGGCTGCAGCCATTCTTCCGCTAACAAGCGGTGAACTTCTTCCGGGTCCATGCCCTGATCGATGTAGTGCACTTCATCGTCGAAGAGAGTGCGTATCACCTCCAAGCGCATCCTTTTCAGGCGGGAACAATTCAAGTTCAGCTCGGCGATGGTGTTTTGCGCCGGCCGTATCAGCTCCGGCGGGCAGGTCTTTTCATCTACGGCCATGGCCCCGTCATAAAAATTGTAGCGGAAGATGCGGGCTCTGGCAGGCAAGAGCAACGGGTCGAGGATGCGCCCGTCTATCTCTTTGTTGCCTTTTAAAACATCGCAGCTCCTATCTCTCTGTTCGGGGCTGAAGCGCCAGTCTGCATCTCCCACATTGGGCTGACTGCCGCCGTGGCACACCCCCAGCATGTTGCGCCAGTCTAAATGAAAGTTGTGGCCTCCGGGCCGGCTGGCAGACTTGGGATAAAAATGTTCCACGCGAAAATCGTCTACCTGTCCCGGCCGCAGTGCCTCTTGAATGGCGATCTCGCAATAAGCGCAAAGGCCGTGCTGATCTTCCAAGATGGCCCGCTTCACCGCCTGATAATTGGCGCGGCTGTGACGAAACGCTTCCCAAGTCCCGTCCGGGAAACGCTGCCGATAAGTTTTCAGTCTCTCCGGCTCCTGTGCCCGCTTCTCTACGTGTTTCATCTGCTTCTTCTCCCGGCCCGCCGCAGACGTATGTCCATATCGGCCCGCAAAAGCGCCGGTTCTTTGCCCTGCGACCATTCATTCAAAATTTTTCGCAGGCTTTGAGCTTCTTCGCTGTCCCAGCGGTCTTGGGCGACCAGCTCGAGATAACGATGCAGTTGCTGCACTATGGGCAGATTGGCGGCTCTCGTCTCCACATGCTGGATATCTTTCAGCAGTTGATAGCTTTCCGCTCCCAAAGAGAAACCGGGCCGGCGGACCCACACTTTGCTCCGTTCTTCTTTATCCCATTCCAAAATACGGATGGAAGACGCAGGCACAGTGCTCAGCACCTGAGGCGAGTGGGTGGTGAGGATGAACTGCACTTGCGGGAAGATAGCCGTAAGATCGCCGACGATGGTCTGCTGCCAAGCGGGGTACAAATGCATGTCCACTTCGTCGATGAGGACGATGCCGGGAGTGAGCCGCGGTGCTTTTCGCCCCAGTTGAGGGTTGAGACGCACCATGCGGTAGGCTATGTCCGTCACCATGGATATGATGGCTCGCGACCCGTCGCTCAATGCATCGGTGATGGGCAATTCGCCGTGATCCGCATGGCTCACCACTATCTTGCCTATGGCTTCATTGTAGCGCGGGCTGCTCCAACCGGTATGAGCCAGGCAAATATTCAAAGCTTCGTCCACTGCCGCCAAAAGTTCTTCGTCCCGGCAATCCCTCAGCCAGCCTAAAAAAGTGTTGTATGAACTGCTGGGCTCCAAACATTCTATATAACCGCACGATCTGCCGGAGACCGACTGATATTTTTGCAAAAGGCTGCTGTCCTGCCATATCCTCTGGGTGCCGTAATAGCCCAGCACCGGCAGCACCAGCGCTTCGTTGGTCTGCCAAGTTTTGAGATCTTCCGCGAGGGCGGCGCCCCGGCCGTCATCGACGACACTATAGCTGAGCTCGTCTTCCCCATCCAAACGGCAACTCCAACTGAAAGTGTTCCCTTCGTCCAGGCAGCCCTCGGCATGGATGAGCACAGGGTAGCGGGCCTCCATGCCTTTGATGCGCCGTTCTTGATCGTAAAAAAGGATGTTGCGGGCATCGCCGGAGGAAATTTTGCCGGCCTGCAAACCGAAAATGGTCAGATAAGGAGCGAAGGCCTTGGCCAAAGCATCGAAGATCGCCGTCTTGCCCCGGCCGTTATCTCCCACTATCACCGTCAGCTTCGGCTCGAAATCTATATCCAGTTTCTCATAACAGCGAAAATTTTCCAGATGCAGACTTTTGATATACATGGGACACCTTCTTCGCTTTTAAAATTTCTGCCGCCGCTCACTTTTTCTTCTTGTCTTTTTTGTTTTTATCGTCGGATCTGACAGCGCCGGCATTGGCTATCTCGGCCCACTCTTTCAACATAGAGGTGCAGGCTGCGGCGTAACTGCCGGCATCGGGGCTGATCCCCTGCGCATCCTGAGCGTAGACCCGCAGCAGTTGGATATCGTCGTAATAGAGATCGGCGCTGGCTCCCCGATCGTAGACCAAGAAGCGGTTGGGATCGATGGGTCCCCGCTGCCTGGCCACCCAGAGGCCGCCGGCCAGCATATACGCCCGATAGGCTGCCTTGGTGTTGCCGATGCTGCGGGAGATGTTGAAGGTCCAGTCGCCCTCTTGCACGGCGGCGCTGTCTTCATGCACCACCACTTCCGGCTTGATCTTCATTTTTTTCAGCAGCTTCCACTGCCGCTCCACCCGTTCTTCCGGCTCGGGATGGCTGGAGAAGAGGCCGTAGTTGCTGCCTCCTCCCTGTTTCGCCAGATCTTCCAATTTGGAAGCGGTGATCAGCATCGAATATGGGTTGTAGCCGGCCTTCACCGTGTTGTAAAAACCTTCTTTGTCGGCGCCTCTCTCGTCGGTGCGGCTGTAGCCCGCGAAAAGAGCTTGTTGGGCCACGGACACCAAGCCCAAGCCCTCGCCTCTGGTAGCGACGGCCAGCAGCACCGTAGTCAAAAGTTGTTTCTCGATAGCGTTGACCGTGTGCCTCTTGGCCACATGACCGATCTCATGGCCCAATACGCCCGCCAGTTCGGTGTCGGTGGGCATGTAATCCAATAGCCCCTTGAAAACATAGATGAAGCCGCCGGGACAGGCCAGCGCGTTCACTTCGTTCACGTTGAGCACTTTGAAAGTGTAATCCAAGTCGGTGCGGCCGCACACCGGCACCAAACTTTGGCCGATGCGCTGCACTCTTTCGTTGGCTTCATAGCCTTGATAGAGGCCGTACTGAGCTTCCAGTTTTTGCGCCGTGGCCTTCCCCATCTCGATCTCCTGCTGCTTGCTGATGAGGAAGCCGGCCTCAGCGGGCAAAGCAGAGACGAGATTCACCGTCAGCACCAGCGCCGCCAAAAAAATGCCGAGATATTTTTTCATCAGATCTTTTTCACCTCGATAGACCTTGTCGATCTTTGCGAGAGCTTTTTACAGCTTCCGCTTTTTGAGAGTTGCCTTTTGACAGTCGATCTATATTGCTCCCATTTGCCGCAATTTTATGATCTCGTCTACGCTGTAGCCTAAGTTCGTCAAAATATTGGCGCTGTGTTCTCCAAGCCGCGGCGCTCGCCGCCTGATGCTGCCGCCTTGGCCGTCGAATTTTAGCGGGGCGCCCAGATAACGGACCGTCCCCAGCTCGCTCTCTTGTTCGATGAGCATGCCTTCCTGCTCCGTCAGAGGATCGGCCAAAGCTTCTTTCAACGTGTGAACGGGGGTGACGCAGATCTCTTCGTCGCCCAAAAGTTCCAGCCATTCTTTTAAAGTCTTTTCCGAAATTTTAGCGGCGATGAGGCGGCCGATCTCTTCTGTGTGAGCGAAGTCGAATTGACGCTCTTGCAATTCGGGTAACTGCAAAAGTTTACAGAGGCTGCCCCAAAATTTCGGCTCGATGGTGCCCACGGTCAAATAGCGGCCGTCGCGGCAGCGGTAAACGTTGTAATAGTGGCCGGCCCGGCCGAAGCTGCGGCCTCCCTGCTCTTCGCAGCCCCACAAGCTCGATGCGGCGGTAGACTGCAAACTTAAAGCCGTGGCGTAAAGATTCACGTCGATGTGGCGGCCAGGCCCGCCTCTTTCTCGCTCGAGCAGATTCATGCAGACGGCGCTCAAAGCATTGAGGGCGCTGCCCAAGGCGCTTTCCTGCACATTGCTCACCCAAGGCGTCCCTTCTTCGCCGCAGTCGTTGAGACCGGCGAGACCGGTGACGTTGAGATCGTGGGCCGGTTTGTGGCAGCGCTGCCCGAAACCGGTGATGGAACAATAAACGAGCCCGGGGTTGAAGCTGTGCACCTCTTCGAAGCTCAGCCCGTAGCGGGCGAGGTAGCCCGGGCGAAACCCTTCCAAAAAAACATCGGCCTTGCTCAAAAGTTCCCGCAGGATCTGCGCGCCCTCGGGCTTTTTGATGTCCAGCGCCAAGCCGAACTTGTTGCGGTTCAGCATCAGGTGCCAATAGCTCATGTTCTCTTCTTTGGCCGGGAAGAAACGGCGGGTGCCGTCTCCGGCCAAGTCTTCTACTTTGATGACCGTGGCGCCGTAATCGGCCAGCAGCATGCCGCAGTATTGGCCCGGCAGCCATTTGGAAAAATCAACGACGGTGATGCCCTCTAAGATGCCCATTTTTCTTTGTCTCCTGCTTGCTGCATCGCTCTCTTTTATTTTTAAAAACTTCTACGCGTTCCCCTTTTTCCCTGCCTTCGCCTTCCCTGCGCCCTTGATTTTGCGATGGCGGCGATGATATAATGAAGTTGCGTTTTCGTCTGTTGCTTTACGCAAAATTTTTCGACGCAAAGAGTGAGGCTCAAGCGATGGAACTTCGCAAATTTACTTCGGCGGCGCTTTTGGTGGCCATAGGCACCTTGAGCGCTCATCTCGTCTACATCCCCGTGGGCGTCTCCAAGTGCTTCCCCGTGCAGCACGCCATCAACGTCATGGCCGGCGTTTTGCTGGGGCCCGATTACGCTTTGGCGGTGGCCTTCGTCATCTCCTGCCTGCGCAATATTTTGGGCACCGGCTCGCTTTTGGCCTTCCCCGGCAGCATGTGCGGCGCTCTTTTGGCCGGCTTGGCCTATGCCCGTTGGCAAAATCTGTCTTTAGCCATGAGCGGAGAGATCTTCGGCACCGGCATCGTGGGCGGCCTGCTGGCTTGGGCAGTGGCCTATTTTCTGCTGGGCAGTCAGGCGGCGGCGTGGACCTTCGTGCCTCCCTTTTTGCTGAGCACCGCGGGGGGCAGCCTCATCGCCGGTCTCGTGCTGAAGAGCGGCGTGCTGCAGCAGCGTTTGAAAGAAGGAAAATAAAATGGATCTTGAGCGGGCTGTCAACTTGATGCTCTATGCCCTCAGCGGCTTTTTCTTCGGCATCTTCGCTGCCCGTTGGTGTGTTTACAGCGCCGCCAAGATCGCCGATAAATGGCGGACGGAAGGGGTGACCGGCCTCTTTTCCTGTCTGCCCTTCTTTCTGCTTTTGTCGGTGGGCTTCTTCTTTTTCCCCATGTGGTTCGTCACCAAGACCGAGTTAGGCAGCTTCGTTTACTATCTGGTGCTGATCTTTTTCTTCAACCGAGGCTACAGGGCCTTGAACAAAAACAGGTGAAGCGATGAGCGGCGGCGCTAAAAATTTCGAAAACATCCCGGCCGGTGCGGTGGAAGCTAAATATGTCCAGCCTATGGCCGCCATCTTCAAAATGATCGGCGACCCCACCCGCATCCGCATCTTGGCCCTCTTGGCGCAGCAGGAATTGTGCGTGAACTGCATCGCCTCTTCGCTGGCCATGACCCACTCGGCCATTTCTCATCAGCTGCGGCTGCTGCGAGAAGCGGGGCTGGTGAAATTCACCAAAGACGGCAAAGAAGTGATCTATTCTTTGGACGATGAGCACGTCCTCACCCTCTTCGACCAGGCGCTGGATCATGTGAAGCATAAAACGCCCTGAAAATTTTTTCAAAAAGCAAAAAACACACGGCTTCGTCCCTTAAAAGGACAGGCGCGTGTGTTTTTCTTTTGCCTGTGTTCAGCGGGCTTCCTTCCACTTGCGGATGACTTCGCTTTTATAGATGCTGGTCCACCCCAGATCGTCCACCGGCACCTGCACCTTGCCGATGAATTCTTTGCGGCCCACGTTGTCGGGATAATTTTTCACATGCCAGAGGAAGTAGTAGCCGTTTTCCCTGAGCAGCTCCACGCTCTCGTCGCTCATCAAATAATCCAAAAAAGCGCGGGCTCCCTCTTTGTTGCCGGCGTTGGCCAAAAGAGCCGCCCCGGTGAGCAGGTTGCGGTTGGCGTCTTTGATGATGGTGGCAAAAAGATGGGGGTGCTTGCCCTCTAAGATCATCGCGTAAGAGAGGGGCACCACGGCCACCGTCTTTTCGCCGCTGTAGACCAGCCAGCCTGCCTCTGCCAGACCGGCGGTGAGCTGCGGCCTTTGGGCATTGAAGCGGGCGGCGTAGGCCAAAGCTTTGTCTTTGCCCCGCAGCTGCCAGATGCTGGTGAGCATGCTGTAGCTGGCGCCGCCGTGATCGTAATCGGGCACGGCGATCTCGTCTTGCAGTTTTTCATCCAGCAGTTCGTCCCAAACGGTGGGAGCGTAAAGGCCGAAGCGCCGCAATTTTTCTTTGTTGCTGATCAGCCCGATGTAACCTAAATAGAGACTGGTCCAATGGCCGTCTTTGTTGCGCAAAGTGACGGGCACTTTATAGGCTTCCCGAGTGAGGTAGGGCTCCAGCGCCGCTTCTCTATGCGCTAAATAATATTCTTCCGCCGTGCCGCCCAGCCACACATCGAAGCGGCCGTTTTTCAAATAAGCCAAGCGCTCTTGAAAAGTGCCTGCCGGCAAATAGGCGACTTCCGCTCTCGCTTGCTGCCTTTGGACGAAGTCGCGGATCAAAAGGCCGGTGAGGTCTTCGCCCAGACTGCTGCAGACCCGCAGCACCTGCCGCTCCTCTCCCTCGCGGCTCGCGGCCTTCTCGCCGCAGCCGACAGCTGCTGCCGCCAGCAGGAGGAGCCCGATGATCATCGCCGTTTTGCCTAACTTTTTGAACATGACCGCCGCCTCCCCCTATCGCTAACTAATTATACAACTTGCCGGCGAAAAATGCCACCGCCGGCTCTGTTAAAGAGACGGCTGCGCTCTGTGCGCCGAAAATTTTCTCCATGAGCCCCATGAGCCCCCTGCGCACCGAAAGAGCAACAGCGCCGCGGCCCTTCGGCTTTTGCAAAACGGCGCGACTTTTTTCAGCGCAGGCTTTTTCAGGTCATCTATCTTTTTTTGACAAGAGAAAAAGCAGCGTCGACTTTTGCAGATCATCCCGATCTTTTCGTCGAGCGAATGAAGAGCGCAGACTTTTGCAAATTTCACCGCCCCTTCCTCTCAAAGCCGCAGGCCTGTGGTAAAATAAAAATAAGCGCGACCCACGGCGCAACTTTTCTCGAAACGAGGAGGTCCTCTCATGCCCTACTGTTATATCTGTCCCCATCGCTGCGGCATAGACCGCCCTTTGACTCTCGAAGATACTGCAGAAGGCCGCTGCTTCGGCAGCTGCGGCTGCGGCCTCGCCCCCATAGTGGCCCGGGCCGCCCTCCATCGCTGGGAAGAGCCCTGCATCAGCGGCACCCGCGGCAGCGGCGCCGTCTTCTTCGCCGGCTGCAACCTGCACTGCGTTTTCTGTCAAAATTTTTCTATCAGCAGCAAAAACGGCTGCGGCGACGGCTTCGGCATCGAGATCGATGTGCCCCGTCTGCGGCAGATCTACCGCGAATTGATCGAAGAAGGCGCCCACAACATCGATCTGGTGACTCCCACTCATTTCGCTCAGGCGGTGGCGGAAAGTTTGGACGAACCTTTGGGCGTGCCGGTGATCTATAACTGCGGCGGCTTCGAGACCTTGGACACTTTGGCTAAATTGCGGGGCAAGATCGACATCTATCTGCCCGACCTGAAGTGGTACGACGATGTGGCGGCCGTCAAATACAGCAACGCTCCTTCCTATTTCCGCGTGGCCACCGCCGCCATAAAAGCCATTTACGAACAAGTGGGGGCTTATAAAACGGATGAAGACGGTCTTTTGCAAAAAGGCGTGCTGATCCGCCATTTGGTGATGCCGGGCTTTATAGAAGACACGAAAAAGATCATCGACTGGGTGGCGCACACTTTCAAGCCCGGCCAAGTGCTCTTCAGCCTCATGCGTCAATATGTGCCCTGCGGCAGAGCGAAAGAGTATCCTGAGATCGACCGCACCCTGACTGACGAAGAATATCAAGAGGCAGAGGCTTATCTTTTGAACAGTTCCATCGAAGACGGTTTCGTGCAGGAAGAAGCAGCCTGCGCATCCGAGGACTTCATCCCCGCCTTCGACGGCACCGGCGTGCTGAAGAAAGCAGAGAGCTGAGAGGCGAAGAGCGCAGAACAAAACGAATATCGCTGAAGAAGCAGACGAAGAACAAAATAAAAAAGCAAAAGGGCCTCGGCGGGGGATCGGTCGTCGAGGTCCTTTTCTTCTGAATTTTTTTGCGAGGCTCCCTTTTATTTCTTTTTGCTCTTTTGCTCTTCCGCCAAACGGGCGATGTCGCCCACGCCGTCTAAGACCAGCGAAGGACGATAGGCAAAAGTTTGGATCTCTGCCCGAGTGGTGACGCCGCTCAGCACCAGCACCGTGGTCATGCCGCTCTCTAAGCCCGAGATTACATCCGTGTCCATGCGGTCTCCTATCATCACCGCTTCTGCGGAGTGACAATCTAAAAGTCTCAGCCCCGTGCGCATCATCAAAGGATTGGGCTTGCCGCAAAAATAGGCCTGCTTGCCGGTGGCCAGCTCTACGGGAGCGATCAAAGCCTTACAGCCGGGCATGATGCCGTTTTCCACCGGGCCCGACACGTCCGGGTTGGTGCCGATGAGCTTGGCTCCCGCCAGCACCAAGTTGGCCGCCTTGGTGAGGGTGTCCAAAGAATAGACTCTGCCCTCGCCGAAGACCACGTAATCGGGGTTCACGTCGTTCATGGTGAGGCCCGCATCGTAAAGGGCATTCAAAAGCCCCGCCTCGCCGATGGCGTACACGGAGCAGACCGGCGCCTGTTCTTTGAGAAAAGCCGCCGTAGCCAAAGCGCTGGTATAAAAATGTTCAACCGGCACATCCAGCCCCATGCGGTGCAATTTTTGCCGCAGGTCCATGGGAGTGTAGCCGCTGTTGTTGGTCAAAAAAAGATATTCTTTCTTTTCTTTTTGCAGCCAACGGACGAAGTCTTTGACACCGGGCAGCACCAAATTGCCGTGGTAGATGACGCCGTCCATATCGCACATGAAGCCCTGTTTCTTATTAAAGTCGATAGTATTTCCTTCCATCTCTCGCTTCTCTCTTTCTTCCGCCGCCTGCCGTGCGCAGCCGGCGGTGTTTTTATTTTTGACGAACGGCCGCAAATATCTCAGCCGTTCAATAGACGTTCGAAGTCTTCGTTCAGCCGTTTTTCGGCGGCGCTCAGTTTGTTTTTTGCCTCAGCCTGCCACTTACGGTCCCTTGCGATCGCTTCTTTTTCTTTTTTCATCATCACATCGATCTCTTTAGGCTGAGGGCCTCCCTTCACTGCTCTGTGGCGGACGATGGCTGCAGGATCGAGAGCGTTGCGCCACTCTTCTTCGGTGAGAGGAAAAGTTTGAGGCAGACTGCTGTCTTCGCGAGCCAAACGAGCGTAAAGCTTCGCCGCTTCACTATAGGTGAAAGCGGAAGGAGGGATATTGTGATTGCGAGCGTAAGTCACGACTTCCGATGCGAAGTGATGGCCGGTGCGGAAGGGCACATCGTGTTTCAACATCAAAACATCGGCTATCTCCTGAGAGCAGGTCCAATCCAAATTCAATTCTTCCAGAGCACGCTCGGGCCTCACGTCTAAAACATGGAGGATGTGAGCGAAGTCGCTCAGCATTTTTGCGGTCTTCTCCGTTAAGGGATCGCCCCCCGCAAGACGGCCGTCGGCCATACCGGCCGGGATGTTGTGGCTGCGATAGGTTTCGGCCGCCGCCAGCCCCAGCAAGGTAGAGCAATCGGTGCGGCATTGATTCAAGATGCCCGGGTTGCGTTTTTGGGGCATGGCCGAAGACACATAGGTGTTGCCTCCTCCCTCTTGCAGCAGGATCCAAGGGCGGGGCTGAGCATATTGCTGCATGATCTCTTGGATGAAACTTGCGGTGTGGACGGCGATAGAGGCAACTATGCCTCCCAGTTCCAAGGGTGCTTCCATGGGATAGATCTGTCCGGCATCGTAGGTGTTATAGGCAAGGCCGTCAAAGCCCAAATAAGCCGCCATCTTGTCTCTGTCCAAAGGCCAGCCGGTGCCGTTCAAAACCGTGGCCCCCATGGGGGAACGGTTGAGCCGCACATAAAATTCTTTCAGACGCTCTTCATCGCGGCCGTAGGCTGCGGCATAAGCCAAAAGGTAATGAGCATAACTGTTGGGCTGAGCGGCCACGCCGTTCGTGTAATTGGGAAGCACCATATCGGGGTAACGCTCGGCCAATTCTGCCAAAGACGAACGGACTTCGGCCAAAGCGTCCGCCAATTTCAAAGAAGCCTCTCTCTGCCGCACCAAGCTGCAGGTGGTGAGCATATCTTGGCTGGAGCGCCCGGCGTGGATACGGGTGATGTCCGCTCCCGCCGCTTGGATCAAAAGAGGCTCGAAGGTGATCACCAAGCCGGGCCGGGCTGCCCCGGGGGCCTCCCCCTCTTGCAGCACTTTTTGCAGCCCGGCGGCAAAAGTTTTCCCCTGTTCTTCGGAGAGCAGGCCCTGACGAGTGTTGATGACGATGCTGGCCTTATTGATCTGTCCCAGCCAATAGAAATTGTCTTTCGCCTCTGCCTGAGCCGCAGAGCTGCCGGCACAGAGGCAGGCGAGAGCCAGGGGCGCTGCTTTTTTCATGAGAGATCTTTTCATCTCGGGTCACTCTCCTTTTTTTACATTACATTATAACACTCTGACCTTAGGCAAACGGTCAAGTTTTTGTAAATTGAGGGCCGCAAAATTTTTCGCCGAAATTTTCCTCGAAACGACGAAAAAATTTAAAAGTTCAAAGGAAAAAGCCCGGGCTGAACGCCGGACTTTTGGGGGCGCCGAAGGCGCCTAATTACCTCTTACATATTCTCTCGGCACCCGGGGGCTGATAGAGCAGGCCACTTCATAGCAGATAGTGTCGGCCCATTGGGCCACCAATTCCAAAGGCAGCTCGCTGCCGCCGAACACCAGCACTTCCGTGCCCACCTCTGCCCGAGGGATATCCGTAACGTCCAGCATCACCTGATCCATGCAGACTCTGCCGGCGATGGGAGCCTTCTTGCCGTCGATGAGCATGTAGCCTTTATTGGAGAGGCGGCGGCTGATGCCGTCGGCGTAGCCCATGGGCACGGTGGCGATGCGGCTGTCTCTTTTAAGGATGCAGCTGCGGCCGTAACCCACGCTCTCCCCGGCCGGCAAATTTTTGACGAAAGATATTTTCGATTTTACTTTCATCACCGGCTCGAAGGCTTTATAACAATCGATCATGTGAGCCGGGTGGAGCCCGTAGAGAGTGATGCCCTGGCGCACCATGTCCAGCTGATATTCCTGCAGCTCCGTCAAAGCGGCGCTGTTGGCGATGTGACGGATGGGCACCTTCACGCCTTCGGCTTCGATGAGGGCCAAAGCCTCTTTGAAGCGGGCGAACTGCACAGCGGCGAAGCCTTTGTCGTCGGCGTCGGCGGTGGCGAAGTGAGAGAAAACTCCTTCGATGTAAATGCCGGGAAGAGAGGCTGCTCTGCGGGCGAAGGCCCCCGCGTCCGCCACATGGACGCCGATGCGGTGCATGCCGGTATCGACTTTCAAATGCACTTTGGCCCGCGTGTGCTGCCGCAGAGCTGCCTCGTTGAGAGCAGAGAGGGCCTGCTCGTCGAAGACGGCGTGGCTCACATCATAGCGCACTGCCAAGTCGGCCACCTCGGGCTGCAAGGCCCCCAAGACGAGGATGGGAGCATCCAGCCCGGCGTCTCTTAAAGCCACTGCCTCTTGCAAAAGAGCCACGGCCAAAAATTCGGCGCCGTTTCTCACAGCCTCCATAGCGATACGCACAGCCCCGTGCCCGTAAGCGTCGGCCTTCACCACCGCACACAATTTGGTGGTGGGCCTAAGCTGAGCTTTGGCTGTTTGTACATTATGGGCCACAGCATCTAAATTTATTTCCGCCCAGGCGCCCCGCTGGATGTGCAAGCCTACCACCTCATAAGATCTTCAAAAAATTCTTCTTCGCTTTTTCTTTCAGTATATACAAAAGCGCTCAATAAGTCAAAACTTCCGGCCCGTTCTCGGTGATCAAGACGGTGTGCTCCCATTGAGCGCTGAGACTGCCGTCGGCGGTGTAGACGGTCCACCCGTTCGTTTCGTCCACGTAAATTTCTTTTCGTCCCATGTTGATCATGGGCTCGACGGTGAGCACCATGCCCGGCACCAACAGCATGCCTGTCTTTTTTCTCCCCACGTGAGGCACGAAGGGATCTTCGTGAAATTCATTGCCCACGCCGTGGCCGCCGTATTCTTCCACTACGCTGTAGCCGTGCTTGCGGGCGAGGCCGGAGACTGCGGCCCCGATGTCCCCCAAAAAGCCCCAGGCTTGAGCGGCGGCGACGCCTCTTTTCAAACATTCTTTGGTGACGGCCACCAAGTCTTTGGCTTTTTTGTCCACCTTGCCGATCATGAACATGCGGGAAGCGTCCCCGTAGTATCCTTTATATATAGTAGAAACATCTACGTTGACGATGTCGCCGCTCTTTAAGACGACTCTCTCGTCGGGGATGCCGTGGCACACCTGATCGTTCACGGAGGTGCAAACGCTTTTGGGGAAACCGAAAAAGCCCAAAGGGGCGGGGGTGGCCCCGCATTTGAGAGTGAAATCGTACACGATGCGGTCGATCTCTCCCGTCGTCATGCCCGCTCTTATGTGTTTCGCCACTTCGTCCAGCACCATAGTGTTGATGCGGCAGGCTTCTCTGATCCCTGCCAATTGGGCAGGCGTCTTCAACAGCGATCGATCCGGCACTTCGCAGCCTCTCGTTTTGGCGGCGGCGATCTTGGCATCGATCATTTGATGGCAGTCTTCATATTTTTTCCCGCTGCCGCACCGGCACAGTTCTTCCATTTACAACTCCTTCTCGCCTTTTTCAAGCTTCGTTTCTTTCCTCGCTCTTTTATCATGCCCCGAAGAAAAAACGAGCACTAAAAAACGACATCTCTCTTTTTTCCAGTACAGTATTATAGCACAGTCGGGTGACAAGCACATAGGACTTGTGATAAAATTAGCTTATCATTTCGAATAAAAAGAGGTTTTTTATGGAAAGCGTCATCGCCGGCTTCATCGATCTTATTTTGCATTTGGACAAACACCTCCCCGAGATCATGGCCGCCTACGGCTCCTTCATCTACGCCATTTTGTTTTTAGTCGTCTTCTGCGAGACGGGGCTGGTGGTCACGCCCTTTTTGCCGGGCGACTCTCTGCTTTTCGCCTGCGGAGCTTTGGCTGCGGCCTCGGAAAGTTTGAGCATCGGCTGGGTCACCGGCCTCTTTTTGGTGGCGGCGGTGCTGGGAGACGCCAGCAATTATTTTATCGGCGAACGGCTGGGAGAAAGGCTGCTGGCTTCTCACAACCGGCTCATCAAACCGGAGCACGTGCAAAAAGCAGCTGATTTTTACGCCCGCCACGGTCATAAAGCGATCTTTCTCGCCCGCTTCGTGCCCATCGTCCGCACCTTCGCCCCCTTCGTGGCCGGCATCGGCAAGATGCACTATCTCACCTTCGCCCATTACAACGTGGTGGGGGCCGTCGTCTGGGTGGGCCTCTTCGTAGGCGGCGGTTATTTCTTCGGCAACATCCCCGTGATCAAACAAAATTTCACCTTCGTCACCTTGGGCATCGTCGTCGTTTCTCTTTTGCCCGTGCTGTACGAGGTGGCGGGCAAACGCCTTTTGGGAAAAGAGTAAGGGAGAACGATCATGAGCAAATATTTTTTCACCTGCGATTATAGCGAAGGCTGCCACCCTAAAGTGCTGGAGGCTTTGGCGGCCGCCAACATGGAGCAATGCACGGGCTACGGCATCGATCCTTTTTGCGAAAAGGCCCGGGCCCTCATCAAAGACACTTTCGCCTGCCCTAAGGCCGACGTTCACTTCTTGGCCGGCGGCACTCAGGCCAACCTGACGGTGGTCTGCGCCGCTCTGCGTCCTCATCAGGGCGTGTATGTGGCCGCCACCGGCCACCCCAACAATCACGAAGCCGGCGCTTTGGAGCATCAGGGCCACCGGGTGCTGACCCTGCCCACCGCCGACGGCAAAATTTATGCAGAGCAGGTGGAGGCAGCCTATCTTCAATATGCTCAAGATCCTTTCAACGAACATTGGTGCCAGCCGAAGATGGTCTACATCTCTCAGCCTACGGAAGTGGGCAGCCTCTATTTGAAAAAAGAGTTGGAAGATCTATACGCTGTGTGCCGCCGCCGCGGCCTCTATCTTTTCGTAGACGGCGCCCGCTTGGGCTACGCCCTCACTTCCCCGGCCTGCGACTTCAGCCCCGCCGACTTGGCAGCCAACTGCGATGTGTTTTATGCCGGCGGCACCAAGTGCGGCCTCCTCTGCGGCGAAGCCGTGGTGATTTTGAACGACGCTCTTAAACCGGACTTTCGCACCATCGCCAAACAAAACGGCGCCATCCTCTCCAAGGGGCGCCTCTTGGGCGTGCAGTTCGCCGCCCTCTTCACCGACGGCCTTTACTTTAAAATTTGCGAGTTTGCCAATAAAGAAGCTCTGCGTATCAAAGCAGCTCTTAAGGCCAAAGGCATAAACTTCGTCACCGACTCTCCCACCAATCAGCAATTCGCCATCCTCACACCGGCTCAATATGCGGCTCTCAGCGAAAATTTCGAGCTGGGCCTCACCGAGTACCTGCCCGGCGGTCTCTTGAACGTCCGCTTCTGCACCAGTTGGGCCACCGACCCTGCCCAAACGGACAAATTGATCGCGGCCATCGAAGCCCTGTAAAATTTTTCTCTCTTAAAAAAAGCGGCGCTGCCCCGGCTCTCACCGAGGCAGCGTTTATCTTTTGCTTTTTTCGTTTTGTGAAGAGAAAACTCAAAGGGCCAACATCTGCGGCTCGCAGGCGGCCAATTTTTTCTGCCACTCGCTCTGATAAGGAGCGCCGCCCTGAGCGCAGTCTTCTTTGCCGCCGCCCCGGCCTCCCAAAGCTTCGTTGATGAGCTTCATATAGGCTCGGCAATCGGCGCCGCTGCCGCTGCCTCTCACCACCGTATAATTGAGCCGCTCTCCCGCCGCTACGGCGACGATGCTGACGGTGTCGGGCAAAAGGCCCAATTTCGGCAGCAAAAGTTTTCCTTCTTTGCCGTCGCCCCGGTCCAAACAGAGGGTGAGCAGTTTGCTGCCGTCGGCTTTGCTCTTCGCCTTCTCTAAAGCTTCCGCCAATTTGAGATCGAGGAACAGGGCAGCCGCCGCTTTGTTCTGTTCGTGCAAAGCGGCCATGTCTTTTTTCAATTTCCCCAAACGCTCCGGCACCTGCTCCGGCTTGCAGGCCAAGTCCTGAGCCGCCGCCAAAAGCTGAGCGTTCTTGCGGTCCGCATCCAACAGGGCCCGCTTGCCGCACAAAAATTCTACCCGGCAGCCTTCTTTGTGTTTTTCGGAGCGGATGACCTTCACGCTGCCCAGCATGCCGGTGAAGGGAGGATGGAGGCCGCAGCAGGTGCACATGTCCGCATCTTCTACGGCCACGATGCGCAAAATGCCGGTGAGCTTGCTGTTGAATTTTCTCATTTTATCTTTTAAGAGAGCGGCTTCCTTGCTGTCCATATAGCTGACGTGCACGGGCCTGTTCTCCCAGATGATCTCGTTGGTTAAAAGCTCCGCCCGCAATAATTCTTCGCTCGTCAGATTTTTATCCAGATCGATGGTGACGAAGTCTTCGTTCATGTGAAAGCCGATGTTGTTGGCCTGAAAAAGTTTGAAGCAGGCATAGCTCAAAAGATGCTCGCCCAAATGCTGCTGCATCCTATCCAGACGAACGGGCCAATCGACTTCTGCCTGTACTTCGCTGCCCACCGCAAGAGGCCGATCGCATTCGTGCAAGATCTGCTCTCCTTTTTCGAAAACATACGAGCAGACCGCGTCCCCTATCTTGCCTTTATCGCTGAGCTGCCCGCCCCCTTCGGGATAGAGCACCGTCTTATCCAATTCGATGAGGAATTTTTTGCCTTGGGCCGCGCAGGAGAGCACCGTGGCTTTGCAGCTGCGGAGCAGGGAATCGTTCTCGTACAATTTTTCCGTCATAATTTACCACCCCTCGTTTTACTATTGTATCACTAAGGGCCCCTTTTATGATATAATCAAAAAAGAATTTTCCGCAAGGAGCGCACATGTTTCATTATCTTCTTTTCGATCTGGACGGCACCCTCACCGATTCCGCCGAAGGCATCACCAAATGTATGCAGTACGGCCTCTCTTTCGTGGGCATCCATGAGCCCGATCGAAAAAAATTGGAAGTTTTCGTAGGCCCGCCTCTCAGGTCCACCAGCATGAAAGTGTACGGCCTCACAGCAGCGGAGGCGGAGCTCTGTCTGCAAAAATATCGGGAGCGTTACGGCAGCGTCGGCATGTACGAGAACCGAGCTTACGAAGGCATGGCAGAACTTTTGGCCGAGCTGCGGGCCGATCCTCGGCGGCCGGTGCTGGCCATCTGCACCGGCAAGCCGGAAGTTTACGCCCGCCCCATCGCCCGGCGTTACGGCCTCGCTCCCTATCTCGACGACATCGTCGGCTGCGATCTGGAAGGAAAACTGGATCAAAAGCGGCTGGTGGTGGCAGAAACTTTTCGTCGTTTGGGCATCGACGATCAAGAGAAAAAACGCGCCGTCCTCATCGGCGACCGCAAAGAAGATGTGCTGGCCGCCCACGCCTGCGGCATCAAATGTTTGGGAGTGGGCTACGGCTTCGGCAGTTTCGAAGAATTGAGCGCCGCCGGCGCCGACTTTTACGTGCCCACGGTGGCCGAGCTGCGAAAGGAACTTTTCAAATGTCTGGAGTGATCTACAGTTGCCCCACCCTGCGGGGGCCCCTCCTTACCGCTTTACAGGCTGCGGGCAATCCTTCTCCCGTTTATTTTTTGCCCCAAGCTTTACACAGCGACCCGCAAAAACTGCACGCTTATCTGCAGGAACGCTTGGACAATCTTTTCAATGCAGAGCGTGTAGTGCTGTGTGTGTCCGGCTGCGGCGGCGCCGCCGTCGGTCTTGTGGCGAGAAATGCGGAGCTCATCGTCCCCCGCACCCGCGACTGCATCGATCTCCTTTTGTCCGGCGACGACTACCGCACCGTACCGAGGATCAGGCGGGTCTATATGACCGAAGACTGGCTGCGCCACATGGAAAACAGCGATATCAGCCTCCCTAAGCTCACTGCCGCCAAAGGAGAAGAAGAAGCCAAAGCTTTTCTGCAAAAACTTTATCGAGGTTTCGAAGAATTCATCGTCATCGATACCGGAACCAACGATGTGGCTGCCATCCTCGCCGGCCTCGCTCCCTATCTCGAAGCCATCGGCGGTCATGCCAAAGTGGTGAAAGGCGAGCATCGCATCATCAAAGAATTGGCGGAGGAAAAATACGGGCACAATTTTTTGCGCATCAAAAAAGGCGAAACTGTCCCCGCCGGTTTCTATCCCCCCAACCCAGGCCCGGAGGCATGAGCATGCTCTTTTCGGCGAAAACTTTTTTGCAAAAAACGGGAGGCCGCCAGTGAGCACCGTAGCCGTCACCATGCTGGCCAGCGGCAGCAAGGGCAACGCCGCCCTCATCAGGCTCGGCGCTTCCTTTTTTCTCATCGACTTGGGCCTCAGCTGCCGAGAATTGAACAAAAGGCTGAAGCAAGCGGGCCTCGCCATCGAGCGCTTGCAGGCAGTCTTCATCACCCATCATCACAACGATCACATCAAAGGCTTGGCCGCTTTTTTGAAAAATTACACGATCCCCGTCTACGCCACCAACGCCGCTTGGCGGGAGATCGCCTATCGGCTCAACATCCCCCTCACCGCCGCCTGCTCGCTTTTGACGGAAGAAGCGGAAGTGGCGGGAGTGAAGGTAGAAACTTTCTCCGTCCCTCACGATGCCCTGGATACCAAAGGCCTGCGCCTCAGCTTGGGGGACGAAGCCTGCGTTTATATCAGCGATGCCGGCTGCGTCACCTCCAAGATGGCTGCCGCCGCAGAAGGAGCCGCCGTCTTGGTCATCGAAGCCAATCACGATGTGGCTCTGTTGAAAGCCGGCAGCTATCCCGCCCAATTGAAGCGGCGCATCTTGGGGCGCCGAGGCCACTTGGCCAACAGCGCCGCCGCCGACTTCGTCGCCGCTTTGAAACGGCCGCCCCGCACCGTCATCCTCGCCCATTTGAGCGCCGAGAACAATCGGCCCGCTTTGGCTTTGCAAGCCATGCGAGACGCTCTCGCGAACAAAGAAGGTGTTCCCTTGCCGAACATTTTGGTAGCCGCTCAGGATGAGATCGTCGGCACCGAGCTGCCGGAGCAGCCCTCTGTTTTTCCGACAGAGATATGATACGATAGCGGCGGTCCATAGCGATCGCCTCCTATCAGCAGCTGGTGTTTGGTCACATTCATTCTGCCGCAGGGTATCTCTATGGACTTTCTATTTATCATTTAAGTGTCCGATTTGATTTTACTATCGACCTTTTACCATCGACCTTTATTTTTCTCGCATAACTTTTTTGTCGTTGTTCTTCGTCCGAGCTGCGAGCTTTTAAAACTTGCCGGTTCAGACGAGCTTATGATAAAGATCACACGATACTTTTAGCGATCGTGCCCTCGCTAAAAGAAACAAAGGAGTGAAAAACATGCTCAAAATGTGGAAGAAAAGCAGTCAATTCATCATCTGCGGCACGGTGCTGACCACCCTGCTGCTGGCCGGCTGCAACAATAACACCAACGCCGCCCCCGCCCAAAAAGAAGGGACCGTTGCCAAAAAAGAAGCGGCTCTCAGCGGCGCCCGCAACACCCCCATCGTAGCCGCAGCCAAAAAAGTCGGGCCGGCCGTGGTGGGCATCACCAACAAAGCCTACATCCGCGACTTTTTCAACCGCGTGCAGCTGCGGGAGAGAGGCACCGGCTCCGGCGTCATCTACGACAGCAAAAACGGTTACATCGCCACCAATAACCACGTAGTGGAAGGAGCCGGCGAGATCGTGGTCAGCCTCACCGACGGCCGCAGCGTCAAAGGCAAAGTGTTGGGCGCCGATGCCGCCACCGATCTGGCCGTAGTGCAGATCGAGAGCAAAGATCTTCCTCAGGCCGTCTTCGGCGACAGCGACAGCCTGCAGGTGGGCGAGCCCGCCATCGCCATCGGCAATCCTCTGGGCTTGGAGTTTCGGGGCAGCGTCACCGCCGGTGTGATCAGCGCTTTGAACCGCACCATCAATTTAGGCGAGCGTAAGTTCAATCTTATCCAGACCGATGCAGCCATCAACCCCGGCAACAGCGGCGGCGCTTTGGTCAACGCCGACGGCGAAGTAGTGGGCATCAACAGCGCCAAGATCGTAGTGGGCGGCGTGGAAGGCATCGGCTTCGCCATCCCCATCAACACCGCCAAACCCATTTTGGACGAACTGGCCGACAGGGGCCGCATCGCTCGGCCCTATCTCGGCGTATCTTTGATGGATAAAGATGTAGCCGAACGCTACGGTTTCGACATCGATCTCCACGGCGGCATCTTTTTGGTGAAAGTGCTGGCCAACGGCCCCGCCTATAAAGCGGGCCTGCGCAGCGGCGACATCATCCTCAGCTTCGACGGCAAGAAGGTCAGCCGCAATCAAGAGCTCACCGAAGCCCTCGCTCAGCACAAAGTAGGCGATCGGGTAGGCCTCACCGTTTGGCACGAAGGAGCCGAAGTGAGCCGCACCGTCGTTTTGGAAGAAGTGCCGAAAAATTACGGCAACTGATCTTGAAGATCACCATAGCCTGCGTAGGCAAGATCAAAGAAAAATATTTAGAGGCGGGCATCGCCGCTTATCTCAAACGGCTGGGCCCCTACGTGCGGGTGAACATCGTCTCCTGTCCGGAAGAAAAAATGCCCCTCTCCCCCGGCCCTGCGGAAAAAGCAGAAGTCTTAAAGAGAGAGGGACAGCGTTTGGGTGCTCTCATCCCTAAAGATGACTACGTTATCTTGCTGGATCTTAAAGGCGAGCAGCTGACTTCGCCTCAGCTGGCGGCAAAGTTGGCGGACTTGGCCCTCTCCGGCTGCAAAGGTCTCTCTTTCGTCATCGGCGGCCCCTTCGGGCTGAGCGACGAATTGAGAGCAAGAGCGCAGCTGCGGCTGAGTTTTTCCGCTTTCACCTTCACTCATCAAATGATCCGCCTTCTGTTGTTGGAGCAGCTCTATCGCGCTTATAAGATCAACAGAGGCGAAAAATATCATTGGTGAAACGGTAAAATTTTGAACGATGATGCAAAAGGGCTCAGGCCGTCGCCTGAGCCCTCATCTTATTTTTCTTCCGGTCTTTCGATGGCCTTGGCCGCCTTCAGGAACTTGCTCCTGGGCAGCAACACGTAGTGACCGCAGCCTTGGCACTTCAGCCCTATGTCCATGCCCACCCGTGTTATCAGCCACAGAGAACTGCCGCAGGGATGGCTTTTTTTCAAACGAGCCACATCGCCCACGTTAAAAGCAGCCGACAGCATCAGCTGACACCGTGCATCGTCATCACGTCGGAAACTTCATAGCCTGCTTCCCGCAGTTCTTCTATGATGTCCATGCCGTTCAGAGTAGCCCTGGCCACGATCTCCGCTTTGCCGTTGCCCAAAGGTTTGCACAGCAGGGAGAGGATGTTGGCCTTATTGTCTCTGAAAAGCCCGGCCACATCCGCCAGCACGCCCACTTCATCGGGCACGATGAGAGAGATGCGGGTGCAGGGACGATCCACGCTCATGCTCTGAGCAAAGGCCCTGAACATATCGTTTTGGGCGATGATGCCCACCAGCTTGAAGTTGTCGTCCACTACCGGCAGGGCATTCACCCTCATCTTGTAGAGGTTGAAGGCCACGAACTCGATAGAATCGGAGGCATTGACGGCGGTGATGTTGCGGGTCATCAGATCTTTTACCCGCAGCCGGCCCAAAAGATAATTGGCTTCGTACTTGCTGAGGGTGCTGTCGAGAGAGGGCGAAGCCTGACCGATATCGGTGGCTGTTATCATGCCCCTTACCCGCATCAGATCGTCTACCACCGGCAGCGAGCGCAGATTTTTGCCCCGCATGGCCTCTCTGGCCTCCAGGATGGTCTGATCCTCTTTGACGGTGATTACCTCTTTGGTCATAAAGTCTTTAACCAGCATAGTTCCTCCTAACCGGCAGCTTAGCCGCCCAAATACGCCTTGCGCACCGCCTCGCTGCTGGCCAATTCTTTGGCCGTGCCGCTTAAAGTGATACGCCCCGTCTCCAGCACATAAGCTTTGTCGGCGATGGACAGCGCCATGTTGGCATTTTGCTCCACCAAGAGAATGGTAGTGCCGGAGGCATTGATCTCTTTGATGATGTTGAAGATCTCCTTGACCAAGAGCGGCGCCAAGCCCATGGACGGCTCGTCCATAAGCAATAGTTTGGGTTTGCTCATCAAAGCCCTGCCCATGGCCAGCATCTGCTGCTCGCCGCCGGAGAGAGTGCCGGCCAACTGTTCTTTCCTCTCCAACAATCTGGGGAAACTCTCGAAGACCTTCTTCATGTCTTGCGCGATCCCGTCTTTATCCTTGCGGGTATAGGCGCCCATTTCCAGATTTTCCAAAACCGTCATATTGGCAAAGACCCGGCGGCCTTCGGGCACTTGGCAAAGGCCCATGCTGACGATCTTATGAGCCGGTCTGCCGGTGATGTCTTGATCATCGTAGATGATGCGGCCGCTTTTCGGTTTCATCAAACCGGATATGGTGCGCAAAGTGGTAGACTTGCCGGCGCCGTTGGACCCGATCAAAGCCACTATCTCGCCGTCGGACACCTCTAAACTGATCCCCTTGATGGCGTGGATGGCTCCGTAATAGACGTTGATATCTTTTACCTGCAGCATCAGTTGATCACCTCCTCGCCCAAGTAGGCCTCGATGACCCGCCGATTGTGCTTGATCTCTTCCGGCACGCCCTCGGCGATCTTCATGCCGTATTCCAGCACGTAAATGCGTTCGCACACGCCCATCACCAAACTCATATCGTGCTCTATCAGAAGGATGGACAGAGAGAACCGTTCTCTTATCCAGCGGATCAACTCCATCAGTTCGTGGGTCTCCTGAGGGTTCATACCGGCAGCGGGCTCATCCAAAAGCAGCAGTTTCGGCTCCGTGGCCAAAGCTCTGGCGATCTCCAGCCGCCGCTGCTGCCCGTAAGGAAGGTTCTTCGCCGTTTCCTGAGCAAAATCCTCTAAGTGGAAGATCTTCAGCAGCTCCATGGCCTTTTCGGTGATATAATGCTCTTCTTTCACATATTTGCCGTCCCTGACGATGGCATCGGCCAAATTGTAGGAAACGTGCATGTTGTAAGCGATCTTGACGTTGTCGATAACGCTGAGCTCGCTGAAGAGACGGATATTCTGAAAGGTGCGGGCCATGCCCATCTGGGTGACCTGATAAGACTTATGGCCGCTGGACTTTTTCCCGTCGAAGTACACTTCGCCTTCGGTAGGAGTATAAACGCCGGTTATCATGTTGAAGACGGTGGTCTTACCTGCGCCGTTCGGCCCGATGAGGCCCACCAACTCGCCCTTGTCGATGTGCATGGTCAGGTTGGAGACAGCCCTAAGTCCTCCGAAGATCATAGAGATGTTGTCTATTTTCAGCAAGGTCTCAGCCATTTTGCCTGCCTCCTAACCTGAACATCTTGCGGCTCAGTTCCTCACTGCCGAAGAGGCCCTGCGGCCGCCGTAGCATCAGCACTATCATGGTGACGGAATAGATGACCATGCGCCACTCGGGAAAATCCGACAGATAGGCGCTGATGAAGGTGAGCAAAGTGGCTCCGCAGATGGAGCCGGTCATGGACCCGAGGCCTCCCAGCACCACCATAGTCAAAATGTCGAAGGATTTCATGAAAGTGAAGGTGGCGGGATGAGCCAGGAAAAAGTAATGACTGAAGAGGCAGCCGGCGGTACCGGCGAAAGATGCGCCCAAAGTGAACGCCATCACTTTGTACTTGGTAGTGTTGATGCCCATGGTATCGGCAGCGATCTCGTTCTCTCTGATGGCCAAGCAGCAGCGGCCGGGAGCGCTGTTCTTGAAATTTTTGATGAAGAAGATGATCGCGATCATCAACCAAAAAGCTACAGTGAAGTTGGTGAAACGGGGGATGCCCATCAAGCCGGAAGCACCGCCCACATAGTCGATGTTGAGGATGCAGATGCGGATGATCTCGCCGAGGCCCAGCGTGGCGATGGCCAAATAGTCGCCGTCCAGGCGCAAAGTGGGCAGGCCGATCAAAAAGCCCAGCAGACCGGCGCTGATAGTGGCTACGACCAGACCGAGAGCGAAGGGCAGCCCCAGTTTGACGGTGATCACCGCCCCGGTGTAGGCCCCCACTGCCATGAAGCCGGCATGGCCGATGGAGAACTGGCCGGTATAGCCGTTGATGAGGTTCAGGCTCACCGCCAAAATGATATTGATGCAAATGAGGACGATGTTCAGTTCCCAGAAGGGGCCGATGACCTCGACGGCGATAAGGCCCTGCACCACGGCGTAGATCAGGATGCAGGCGATGATGGCCTTCAGATCGAACTTACGAATAGGATCCATAGCGCTGCCTCCTTACACTTTTTCCCGCACGTTCTTGCCCAACAGGCCGGTAGGCTTGTAGAGCAGGATGAGGATGAGGATGGCGAAAGCAGCCGCATCTCGGAAGGTGGAAGAGATGAAGCCGCTGACCAAGGCCTCCACCACGCCCAAAATGATGCCGCCGATCATGGCGCCGGGGATGATGCCTATGCCTCCCAGCACTGCCGCCACGAAAGCTTTCAAGCCCGGCATCATGCCCATCAGGGGATCGATGGAGTTGTAATAAACGCCCACCAGCACGCCGCCGGCTGCAGCCAACGCCGAACCCAAAGCGAACGTGGTGGAGATGACGCGGTCGATATCTATCCCCATGAGCCTGGCCGCATCGGCATCAAAAGACACGGCCCGCATGGCCTTGCCGGCTTTGGTCTTGTTGACGATGTAAGTGAGCACCGTCATGAGGATGATGGCGCTGATCAAAATGACCAACTGCTGACTGTTCATCACCAGCGGCCCCATATTGTACACCGTCGCCGCAAAGATAGAGGGGAAGGTGCGGGGCTGAGGGCTCACGAAAAGGATCATGGTGTATTCCAAAAAGAAGGATACGCCGATGGCGGTGATCAAAATGGCGATACGGGGAGCATTGCGCATCGGCCTATATGCCACTCTTTCGATGATGATGCCTGCCAAAGCCGCTCCCACCATCGCGAAAATAATGGCCGGAAAGAAGGACAGGCCCAAAGCGGTAGTGGCAAAAAAGCCCAAGTAGGCACCCAGCATATAGATATCACCGTGGGCGAAGTTGATCAGTTTGATGATGCCGTAGATCATGGTATAGCCCAAAGCGATGAGCGCATAGATGCTGCCCAGGGATATGCCGTTGATCAGTTGCTGGCAAAGCTGACCGAAAAAAGTGTCCATAGCTGACCTCCGAAGCCGACGATGCCGGCTCTTTCTTAATTAAGAGAGAGGCTGTTGCCAAAACAACAGCCTCATTGGTGAATCAAGCTGATAAAGGGGCCTTACCTATCAGGGATTTACTTTGGATTTGAAAGTCTGGACGCCGTCTTTGTGCTCGATGATAACAGCGCTCTTGATGGGGTTGTGCTGCTCATTGAAGGTAACTTCGCCGGACACGCCCTTGAAGCCTTTGATCTTGGCCATGGCCGCAGAGATCTTAGCCGGTTCTGTGGACTGAGCGTCCTCGATAGCCTTGGCTACCAGCAGAGCGCAGTCGTAAGCAAGCGCTGCGAAAACATCCGGCTTGGTGTTGTAGGCCTTTTGATACTCGGCGACGAACTTCTTGTTCAGATCGGAGGTATCATCGGGAGAATAGAGATTGGTGAAGAAGGTGTTGTTCAGAGCAGCTTTGCCTGCGATCTCGGGCAACTTGGAGGAGTCCCAACCGTCGCCGCCGGCCATAGGCACGTTCAAGCCGATCTCTCTTGCCTGCTTAACGATGAGGCCTACTTCCTGGTAGTAACCGGGGATGTAGATGAAGTCCGGATCGGCGGCCTTGATCTTGGTCAAAGTAGATTTGAAGTCGGTGTCCTTTTGCAGGTAAGCTTCTTCGGCTACCACGGAACCGCCGTTCTTCACGAAGTTTTCTTTGAAGAAGGCAGCCAAGCCCTTGGCGTAGTCGGAGGTGTTGTCGATGTAGATGGCGGCCTTCCTGATGCCCAGATCTTTATAAACATAGTTGGCCATCACGGTGCCTTGGAACGGATCGATGAAGCAGGCGCGGAAGCTGTGCTCTCTGGTCTTGCCGGTCTTGGGGTCGACGGTAACGTCGGGGTTGGTGCCCATGGGAGTGATGTCCAACACTTTCATGCCGTTGTTGATGGCGCCGGAGGCGATAACGGCGGAAGACTGGTTGGGGCCGATGACTGCGACTACTTTATCTTGGCTCAACAGTTTCTGCATGCCGTTGGTGGCTTCGGAAGCCTCGGACTTGGTGTCGGCTACGACCAGTTCCAGTTTTTTGCCGCCCAGCACGCCCTTGGTGTTGATCTCTTTGAAGACCAGATCGATGGCGTTCTTGGAAGAGATGCCGAAGGAGGCGCTGCCGCCGGTCATCTCCAGCAAGCCGCCCACTTTGATAACATTGGCGTCTTCGGATTTCTTCGAGCCGCCGCAACCGCTCAACGCGCCCATGACGCAGGCGCCTGCAGCCAATAGAGCCAAAGCTTTCAAACTTTTCTTCATAAACGATTCCCCCTCACTGAAAATAATGAACGGAGCAAGCAGCCGGCAAAGCCCTGCTCCCGACAGCGAAAACTTCGGGCCGAAACGGTTTTCGGCGCCGTTTTTTTCGCTATGCACCTATTATAGACATCGTTTCACATTTTTGTCAATGTTGCCGCTAAAAGGTGTTTCAGCTCTCCTCGCTGTCCTTTGTAACATTTGTTGCACAATTTTTCCGATAAAACTCTTTTAAAGACTTTTATTTCATTATGACCCGCGCAAGTATACAGTATTATTTCATCGCAACCGCCGGCTAAAAAGTTTATCGCAAAACGTTCAGCACCGCTTCTTCCATGCTTTGAGCATCGATAACTTCTTTGTGGAGCACCGGCAGTTCCCGCAGCTTTGCGAGTTTTGCGGGGGCGGCGGTGCCGCTGGCTTCTTCCAACTTTTTAAGCAGAGCGAAAGGATCGGCCTGCGGCTCTGTTTCTTCGCCCAACGCCCGCAAAACGGAGTCGGGGAACTTATAAGGGCTGGCGGTGGAAAGCACGATGCTGTAGGTGGTGTCGTCGGTGAGGATGCGATACTTCTCCAAAGCCCGCCAGGCCACTGCCGTGTGGGTGTCCAAAAGATAAGCGTGCTCGCTCTTCACTTTGTCGATGGTCTCTTCGGTCTCCACTTCGTCGACCCAAGCGGCGAAGAAATAACGGCGGATCTGCTGCAAGAGCTCCCGCTCGATCTGGTAGCTGCCGCCGGCCGCCAGTTTCTCCATGTATCCCGTCACCTGCTCTCCGTTGCGGCCGCAGGCATCGAAGAGCAGCCGCTCCAGATTGCTGGACACCAAAATATCCATGGAAGGAGACATGGTCCTGTAAAAATCTCTCTTCTTGTCGTAGATGCCCGTGTTGATGAAATCGGTGAGCACATTGTTGCTGTTGGAGGCGCACAACAGGCGGGCTATGGGCAAGCCCATCGATTTGGCATAATAGCCGGCCAAGATGTCGCCGAAATTACCCGTGGGGACCGCGAAGTTCACCGGCAGTCCCTGCTTTACCTGCCCGGCCAGCACAGCCTGAGCATAGGCGCTGAAATAATAAACTATCTGCGGCACCAGCCGTCCCCAGTTGATGGAATTGGCGGAAGAAAGAACATAGCCTCTGTCGTTCAAAGTTTCGGCCAAAGCCCGATCGCCGAAGAGCTGCTTCACGCCCCTTTGGGCATCGTCGAAATTGCCGCGGATGCCGAAGACATGGACGTTGCTCCCTTTCTGAGTCTCCATCTGCCGCTTTTGCAAAAGGCTCACGCCCTCGGCGGGATAGAAGACGATGATCTCGGTGCCTTCCACATCGGCGAAACCTTCCAGAGCGGCCTTGCCGGTGTCGCCGCTGGTAGCCACCAAGATGGCCACTTTCTGCTCCTGCCCCAGTTTTTTTCTCGCCATGTTCAGCAAATGAGGGAGCAGCTGCAGAGCCATGTCTTTAAAAGCGCAGGTGGGACCGTGCCACAGTTCCAGCACGCCGGTGTGAGGTGCGGCCTGCACCAGAGGGGCCGGCCGAGAGCCGCCGAATTTTTCCGGTCTATAGGCCGCGGTCACCGCAGAGCGCACTTCGTCTTTGCTGTAATCCGTAAGATAAAGGCTCAATATCTCCGTCGCCAGCTCCGTATAGGGCAGCCGAGAGAACTCCTCGATATCTTCCGGCCTGAGCGACGGCAGCTGCTGGGGCACGAAGAGGCCGCCGTCGGCGGCCAGGCCTCTGCTGATGGCATAAGCCGAAGAAACTATATCTGCCTTACCTCTGGTACTTACATATAACATTTGACTGACCTGCCTTTGCTGAAATATGGGATCTGCGACTGCATTTTAACGGGAGTTTTTTTGTTTTGCCCTGCCTCGGGGAATATTCGGGAGAATTTTGCATTTTCCCTTGACACGGGTCTGTTCTTCATAGTAGAATATTCGGGTAGATTGGCGATGACTTGTAAGCATCCTGCTTGCGCCTTCAGTTTGACCGTTAACAGGCTGATCCTGAAGTAGGCCTAGCTGCCGCCAGTCTGCATGTGCGGTTGTGGTGGAACGGCAGACACGCTACTTTGAGGGGGTAGTGAGCGAAAGCTCGTGTGGGTTCAAATCCCATCGACCGCACCATTTTTATTACAGGCAACGCCTGCCGAGGGGCAGGCGTTTTTCTTTTGCTTTTTCGATCGGCCGGGCTCTGCCTGAGATCGGTCTTATTTTTTCGGGGTGACGGCGTAGACTCTGCAGGGCAGGCCCACAGCTCCTTCGATGCGGGGCCAGGCGGCGATGAGCAGAGCACCGGCGGGAGCGACTTTATCCAAATTGTCCAGCACTTCGATCTGCACTTTGCCCAAGCTCAGCACATAACGCTCACAGGCCAGGTCGCCTGCTTTGGCCGCCTCGCCGGAGGCATCGGTGTCCAAAGCTTCGTGGCCGTTGGCCGCAGCCTTGCGTTCTTCGTAGATATATTTGAGAGCGGGCAGCGACCAGCCCGGGAAGTTTTCGCTGCCGGCGGCATCCAAGCCGGACAGTGCGGCCATATCGGGCCATCTCTTGGACCAATCGGTGCGCAGAGCGACGAAGGCGCCCTCGGGGATGGGCCCGTATTTTTCTTCGTAAGCTTTGATATCTTCCACGGTGACGGCATAGGTCGGGCACTCTGCCACTTTGGCCGTTACGTCGATGACGCAAAGAGGAAAGATGCACTGCCCGGCGCCGAAGGCTTCGGCTGTGGCCCCGCCTTTGATGAAATGACCGGGGAAGTCTATATGGGTGCCGAACTGGCCGGGGAATTTGAAAGTTTGGATGGTGCACTCCAACATGGGATCGCCCCAGTCGAAGCAGGTCTTGCCCAAGTCCACGGAGCCCTCGGGGATGCCGGCCCAATAGGGGCTGTCGTTATTCAAAGAGTGAGACAGTTCCACCCACTCGTAAGCCGGGCCTTGCAGTTCTTGCAAAAGCGACCACAATTTGTACATAGCCTTCGCCTCCTCATGTCATCGGTGACTTTTCGCCATAAAAAATTTGGCGGAGATGGTGGGATTCGAACCCACGGGCCGCGCAGGCGGCCAACTGATTTCGAGTCAGCCTCGTTATGACCACTTCGATACATCTCCGCATCCGACGAGATTCATTATAGCATAAGGGCCTGCGCTTTGCAAAAATTTTCGGCGGCAAAGGACGGGGCCGACAGTGTCAAGTAATCGTTGGCAAAATTCTCCGGCAAAATATCAAAGTCAGAACCCTACAAAGGGCAAAGCATTC
>CANQBR010000010.1 GCA_947589605.1 uncultured Phascolarctobacterium sp.
GGAGAAAAATGGTATACTTTGTTTAGGTCATGATACTCTTGGGATGTATACTGACCGCCTTGGTCGCTGTGGAGTGCTAGTATCTCAGCGACTTTTTCTTTGTTCATATCGATTTTGACTGTCTCCATAACAAAGAAGATATCATATTATTGCCTATACGATAAGCCAGAACCGCTTTCCCGCACAGATCCATCACAACGCACATGTATAGCATCCTTTAGCAGTAGGGACATAGGTGATATCTGTTACACAGAATTTATTAGTTACAAACTAGTCAAATGCCCTCTTCAGATGATTCGGATATTTATGTACGGCATTTTCGGAGTGCATATATGGCCTTCCGAACTCTGGTCAAAAGATCGCATTTGCGCATTATACGCAACACTGCCTTCAGATTAACATTCTTTCAGTATTTTCTCATGAGCACTCTGCGGCATCTATAGGTCTGTTTAGTTTTCTTCTGGCACTGTTTGTAGTGTTATTTTCTTGTTTGGTCACATCGACTACCTCCTAATGTGCTTTATTGTAGTATACTGGCAGACTTGCAAACAGTTTATCACGTTAGGATTATTTTTCACCGCTTAAACTCTTTGTAACCACGCCACTATGGCGTGGTTTTCTTATACAGCAAAAAGACCGGCCGAAGCCGGTCTTTTTGTTTGAGACGCTCGCTGGGACGGGCAACATAGCAAAGGGCCGGCCTTGCGGCCGACCCTTTTTCTTCAAAGCTCTGTTCGAGCTCGTATTTTTGGTGGAGATGAGGGGAGTCGAACCCCTGTCCGAAAACATTGCCATACAACTTTCTCCGAGCGCAGACGTCATATTTTGTTTCGCCACCCTCCCGCCTGACGACGGGCCGAAGGATCGGCTATCTCGATAGATTTCCCTTCAGCCTCCGAGAATCGGCTGAAGGTGAGCCTGTGTAGTGACTGCCTCGCCCTACCCGCAGGCAAAGCGGAGCGGACAGTTAGCAGTTAAGCTGCTAAAGCGTAGTCTTCTTTTGCGTTTATATTTAAACGTTCCACCTTTTAACGTGGCTGTGGGTCCACGGCTCGCTTATCATACGACACCTATCCCCGTCGAAACCAGTACATCCCCCGGTCATAAGTGTCATCGACACCATCGTCATTGTAGCACAGTCGAGAAAAAAGGGCAAGGAGATCTTTCCCCTCGCCGTTTTCTCAAAAGTTTTTCTCTTTCATGGCCCGCTCCATCTCCCGCCGGGCATCTCTTTTGGCCAAGCCCTGCCGTTTATCGTAAAGTTTTTTGCCGGTGGCCAAGGCCAACTCTACCTTCACCAAGCCCCCCTTGAAGTACAGCTTCAAAGGGACCAAGGCGAAGCCTTTCTCTTTCACCTTTCCCAGCAGGCGGCGGATCTCTCCCTTGTGCAACAGCAAACGGCGGGTGCGCAAGGGATCGTGATTGAAAATATTGCCGTGCTCATAAGGGCTGATGTGGAATTGATAAAGCAACACTTCCTCGCCCTTGCTCACCTGAGCGTAGCTGTCTTTTAAATTGGCTCTGCCCGAACGCAGGCTCTTCACCTCCGTGCCGGTCAAAGCTATGCCGGCCTCATAGGTCTCATGGATGCTGTAATCGTGCCGGGCTTTGCGGTTTTCTGCGATGATCTTTATCCTCTGTTCTGCCATCAGCGTCTGCTCTTTCTCCTCTGTTTGCTTCCCTGTCCTGCGGTCCTCTTGCTCTGTCGGCGCCCGCTGTTCGGCCCCAAAGCCGCTCGGGAACTGCCTCTTCTGCCCCTGCCCCGACTTTTGCCTGCCGCTTGGTTCAAGCCCTCTCTTTTGCGTTGAAAGTGCTCGCTCTTGGCCGCCAACTGCCTCCGCATCAGCTCTTTTGCCGCTTCATCGCTGCCGGCCAAAATAAAGTCGATCCGCTGCAACCTCACGTCGACGGAGAGCACTTCGATCTCTGCGGCATCGCCCAGCCGGTAAGTTTTGTGCCCGTGACTGCCTACGAAAGCGTAGCGTTCTTCCCAAAATTCGTAGTAATCGTCCATCAAACTCGAAATGTGGACGAAACCCTCCACGCCGTTGGTCAATTCCACATAGAAGCCGTTGGCCGTCACGCCGGAGATGAAGCCGTCGAACTTTTCCCCTATACGGTCGGCCATATATTCGCATTTCTTCAGCTCCACCGTAGCTCTTTCCGCTTCCGCCGCCAGCCTTTCTCGCACGGAACTCTGCTCTGCGAAGGCCGACAGTTTGACGGTCAGTCCCTCTGCCTCTTCTCGGGGCAGTTGAGGCCGCTGCAGCCATTGCCGCAATAAACGGTGCACCAAAAGATCGGGGTAGCGGCGGATGGGAGAAGTGAAATGAGTGTAGCAAGGAGCCGCGAGGCCGAAGTGCCCTATGTTGGCGGTCTGATAGACCGCCTGCTTCATGCTGCGCAGGGCCACGGTGCTGACCAGCCTTTCTTCCGGGCGGCCTGCCACGGCCTCCAACACTTTTTGCACTTCTAGGGGCTTCAGGTCTTCGCCGGGAGCGAATTTTATGTTGAAAGCGGCCAGCAATTTAGCCAGCTCCTGCATCTTGCCGTGATCGGGGACGCCGTGGACCCTGTACACGCAGGGCCACTGAGCCTCGGTAAGATGCCGGGCCACCGTTTCGTTGGCTGCCAGCATGAATTCTTCTATGATGGCCTCTGCCCGTCCGTGTATCCTGTTCACCACTTCGATGGGGTGCAAATTTTCATCCAAGATCACTTTTTGTTCCGGCAGGTCGAAATAGATGGCTCCTCGGCGGACCCGTTTGGCCTCTAATATCCCCCTCAATTCGTCCATTAAAGCCGTCGGCTCTGCCATGTCGGGATATTTGGCCTTCATCTCGGTTTCGTCGTTGAGGAGAGCGCGGATGATATTGTAACTCAGACGATGCCGAACCTTGATGACTGCGGGGAAGATCTCGTAAGCTGTCACCTGTCCCGCCCCGTTGATGTGCATCTCGCAGGCCATGGCCAACCTGTCCTCCCCGGCGTTGAGGCTGCAGATACCGTTGCTGAGCCGCGGCGGCAACATGGGCAGCACCCGATCCACCAAATAAACGCTGGTGCCCCGGGCTAAGGCCTCTTTGTCCAAAAGGCTGCCCTCGCTAACGTAATAGCTGACATCGGCGATGTAAACTCCCAAAAGATAGTCGTCGGGGCTCAACTTTTCCACATAGACCGCATCGTCCAGATCTTTGGCATCTTCGCCGTCGATGGTGACGATGAGCCGTTGCCGCAGATCCCGCCGTCCTTTTGTCTCTTGTGGGCTCACTTTGTCCGGCACTTTGCGGGCGGCGGCCAGCACTTCCTTGGGAAACTCCAAGGGCAGGTCGTTTTGCTTGATGACAGATAAGATCTCCAGCCCCACGTCTCCCTCTTTGCCCAAGATCTCCGTCACTTTTCCTTCCGCTTTGGCGGTGCCCTGCGGCCACTTGATGATCTCGGCCACAACTTTTTGTCCGTTGCGGGCCCCGTTGAGAGCTTTCTTGGAGATGTAGATGTCCTGACCCAAGCGCCAGTCATCCGGCACCACGAAAGCAAGCTCTTTGTTGACCCGAAGAGTGCCCACCACTTTGCTGTTGGCCCGCCGGATGATGCGGATAACTTCCCCCTCCGGCCGCCGGCCTTTGGCGCTTCGCTCCAAGCGCACCAAGACCCGGTCGTTATTCATGGCGCCACCGTTGGCTCGCTGGGGAATGAACACATCTTCCTGAGCTTTGTCATCGGCGATCAAAAAGCTGTAGCCTTTGGCCGTCATCTGCAGGCGGCCGGCCGCCAAGCCCATCCTTTGGGGAAGGCCGTAAGTGCCGTAGCGGGTGCGCACCACCTCGCCGTTTTCTTCCAATGCCCACAATTCTTGCCAAAGTTTATCGGGCTCGGCCTCTCCCTTTAACGCGACAAGGATGGCTTCCGCCGTTAAGGGCGCATAACTGCCCTGCCCCATCATGTCCAGTATCTTTTTTTGTATCTCGTTGATCATTTTTGTCCCTCGGTTTTTGTCGCGAGCATTTTCGCTCAAAATATTTCTCTTTGCTTTTATTATAGCACAGCCCCGTTCAGCCTGCCTAGTTGCGCTCCGCAGCCGGCCCCTGCAGAAAGTCTGCGACGGCGGCGAAAACTTTTTCTCTTTCTCTGTCCAGAGTGACGATGTGGCCGCTTTGCTCTAAAGTGAGCAAATTTTTTTCTTCTCTTTGCGTTCCCAAATTTTCTAAAATGTAGCGGCCGCTGGCGGGGAGCACTGTGTGATCGCGGCTTGCCTGAATGATCAAAGCTCTGCTTTCGATCGACCGTAAGTAATTTTCTTTGCATTCTTTGAGCAAACGAAAGAGACTGGGCAGCGGCGCCACCGGCATTCGGTCGTTGCATAAATTATAAACATCCATCTCACCGTAGCTTCGCCGTCTCTTGGGCAAATATTTGATGAAATATTTCAGCAGCCAAAGGAACGGGAGCCTTTTGTCGGGCACGAAGATGGGCGTGGACATATAGATGCCGCCTCTCAAGGGCAGCTTAGCCGCCGCTTTCAGCGCCAAGAGGCCGCCGAGAGAGAGCCCCGCCACATAGATGCTCTTATATTTTTTTGCCAAGCGCTCATAGGCTGTCTCCACGGAAGCGTACCACTCTTCGGCTCTGCTGGCAGCCAGATCGGCGAGGCTGCCGCCGTGGCCGGCCAACCGCGGTCCCAGCACCGTGTAGCCGCAAGCGTTGAGCCGTTCGCCCAAAGGTCGCAGCTCCGCAGGCGTGCCCGTGTAGCCGTGGATCAAAAGCAAAGCCTCGGGCCTCTCTCCTTGCAGAAAGAAAGTCTCTGCCCCCTGCTTTAGTTCCATCACCGTCACCGCCTTCGCTCCTCTTGTTCTTCATTATACCACAGGTCAAAAAGAAAATATAAAACAGAAAAGGCGCCCGCCTTCACAGGCGGGCGCCGCAACACGAGCATAAACTTATTTGAACAGATTCAGAAGCAGGCCGCCGTTAGCTGCCAGCACCGGAGCGAAGACCAAAGCCACGATGGTCATCAGTTTGATGAGGATGTTCATAGCCGGTCCGGACGTATCTTTAAAGGGATCGCCTACGGTGTCGCCCACTACGGTAGCGTCGTGCAGAGGCGTGTGCTTCTTGCCGCTGGCCTCCACGAATTTCTTGGCATTATCCCAAGCGCCGCCGGCATTGGCCATCAAAATAGCCACCAGCACGCCGCTGGCCAAAGCACCGCCGATCAGGCCGCCCAGAGCCTCGGTGCCCAGCAAGAAACCGATCAGCAAAGGAGCAACGATGGCGATAACGCCGGGCATGATCATCTCATGCAGAGCTGCGGCGGTGGAGATGTCCACGCACTTCTGATAGTCGGCCTTGGCTTTGCCTTCCAGCAAGCCGGGGATCTCATGGAACTGCCGCCGCACTTCTTCGATCATCTGGTAAGCAGCCTTGCCCACAGACTCCATGGTCATGGCACCGAAAACGAAGGGCAGCACCGCACCTATGAAGAGACCGATCAAAGTTACCGGGTTCAGCAGATCGATAGCTTTCAGATTGACTACGTGCGCATAAGCGGAGAAGAGAGCCAAAGCGGTGAGAGCGGCGCTGCCGATGGCAAAACCTTTGCCGATAGCGGCGGTAGTGTTGCCTACGGAGTCCAAAGTATCGGTGATCTCACGCACTTCGGGAGGAAGCTCGGACATTTCTGCGATGCCGCCTGCGTTATCGGCAATGGGCCCGTAAGCATCAACGGCAACGGTCAGGCCGGTGGTGGACAACATGCCCACTGCCGCCAAGGCGATGCCGAAAAGGCCCATGTTGGCATCTTTGCTGCCGCCCATGCTGAAGAAGGAGAGGATGACGCCGATGCAGATGAAGATCATGGGCAGGAAGGTGGAGTACATACCTACAGCCAGACCGGAGATAATGGTAGTGGCCGGGCCGGTCTCCGACTGCCGGGCGATCTTTTTAACGGAACTGTAATCTGCGGAGGTGTAAACTTCGGTAATCTTGCCGATCAACAGGCCTACGATGAGACCGCTGGCGATAGCCACGAAGGCACTGGTGTTGCCGAAGATGCTGGTGGACAGATAGTAGGCAGCGGCTATAACTATGACACCGCCCACATAAGTGCCGTGGTTCAATGCAGCCTGAGGATTACTGGACTTGCTGCTGCGGGCATAGGCTACGCCCAGCAAAGAGGCAATGATGCCGGCAAAAGCCAACTCGAAAACGAACATCACGCCCTCACCGCTTGGATAGGCTACAGCACCCAAAGTGATGGCCGAGATGATAGCGCCCACATAAGACTCGAAAAGGTCGGCACCCATACCGGCCACATCGCCTACATTATCACCTACGTTATCGGCGATGGTCGCAGGGTTGCGCGGATCGTCTTCAGGCAGTCCCTCTTCCACTTTGCCGACCAGATCGGCGCCTACATCCGCAGCTTTGGTGTAGATGCCGCCGCCGACACGGGCAAAGAGAGCAATGGAGCTGGCGCCCAGACCGAAGCCGGTCACGATGTTTATATCTTGGAAGATCATATAGGCAGCAGCCACACCTACTATGCCCAAGCCTACCACGCCAAGACCCATGACGGCGCCGCCGGAGAAGGCGATCTTCAATGCCTCGGGCATGCCGTGACGGGCAGCTTCGGCAGTACGAACATTGGCTTTAGTAGCTACGGTCATGCCGATATAACCGGCGCTGACGGAGAAGATGGCGCCGCAGACAAAACAAACGGCAGTGAGCGGCGACAAGAAGGCGGCAATGACGGCGGCCACTACTACCACAAAAACGGAGAGCGCCTTATACTCTCTGTAGAGGAAGGCCATAGCCCCCTCATGGATGTACCCGGAAATTTCCCGCATCCGCTCGTTGCCGGCCGATGCTTTGCCGATGGCACTGCTCAACAGGCCGGCCACTCCCAAAGCTATAAGGCCTACGATAATGGAGATTGCTAAATAACTCAAGACCTTTAAACCCCTTTCTGAACATTGTTTTAAAAATAAAATTGCAAGAGGGCAAGCCCTCACTGTAACAAAACGAATCGAGGCGATTTGACCGCAGCGCTCCGGCGTCGATCAACTTTCTAAAGACTGAGCTTGGCCAATGCCAAAGTTACGACGGCAAAAGCGCAACCCAAAAGGATGGTAGCCTTGGCCAAAACAGAGTCTAAATCGTTGCCCTTGCCGAAGTAGCCCCCCTCGCCGCCGCCGAAAGTACTGCCTACGCCGCCCTTGCCCGATTGCAAAAGCACTGCGGCTATCAGGGCCACACAGACGATAACTTCCAAGACTGTTAGTATAGCATACAGCACGGCTCATGCCTCCTTATTGCCGAACACCGGTGTATTTTATCACAGCGCACTTAAAACCGACAACCAGTTTTTCGGTTTCTCCTGCGGTAGCTTTGCCCCTCCTTTTACGGAGGGGCTATTTCCTTTGGTTAAACTTCCCCGTCGGCTTGCGCTATAGATGCCTCACCTTCTGTCGATTCAACTGCAGGCTCGTAAACTGTCGTCTCCGCAATTTTTGACACGTCGTCTTCAGCCTCCGGTCTCTCTTCTTCTGCCGTTTCTTCATCCTGCATGTCAGGCCGATTGTACTTTAATTGTACATCTCTGTAACGCCCCATGCCGGTGCCGGCGGGAATGAGCTTACCTATGATCACATTCTCTTTCAGGCCCAGCAGCGGATCCACCTTGCCCTTGATAGCGGCATCGGTGAGGACCCTAGTAGTCTCTTGGAAAGATGCGGCGGATAAGAAACTGTCGGTGGCCAAAGAAGCTTTGGTGATGCCCAACAACATGGGCCTGCCTTTGGCCGGCTCTTTCCCCTCTTCGATGATGCGAGCATTCTCAGCCTCAAAATCGGCGATATCTACGTACTCTTCAGGCAGCAGATCGGTATCGCCCACTTCTTCTACCCGGATCTTACGCATCATCTGCCGCACCATAACTTCGATGTGCTTGGAATTGATGCCTACGCCCTGCTCCTTGTATGCGCTTACTACCTGAGAGACCAGATATTCCTGCACGGCGCTGACGCCGCAGATACGCAACACGTCATGAGGATTGAGCGAACCCTCGGTGATCCTGTCGCCTCTGGCGATCATTTGCTCATCTCTTACGGAAAGTTTAGCCCCGTAAGGAATGTCGTAACGCCGTGCCGTTCCTTCTTCATCGGTAACGTAAACGGTACGTTTGTTGCCTTCCTCCAACACCTGAACCTTGCCGCTGGTTTCCGAAAGCAGGCCGGGGTGCTTAGGCTTGCGGGCTTCGAACAATTCCTCCACTCTGGGCAGACCGCGGGTAATGTCGTCGCCGCCGGCCACGCCGCCGGTGTGGAAGGTACGCATGGTGAGCTGAGTGCCGGGCTCGCCTATGGATTGGGCGGCAATGGTACCTACTGCCTCACCCACATCTACTTTCTTGCCGGTAGCCAGATTGCGCCCGTAACACTTACGGCAAACGCCGAACTTAGCCTTACAGGTGAGAACGCTGCGGATGCGCACCTTCTCTCTCATGCCGCAAATAGCCTGAGCTATGGGTTCGGTGATGTAGTCGTTGCGCTTATAGAGAACGTTGCCGTCTTCATCCAAAATATCTTCAGCCAAATGGCGGCCGATGATCCTGTCGTGGAGAGATTCGATGATTGTAACTTTATCGGTATTGGAGGCTTCGGTGATGGCCGCAACCTCTATGCCGGCGATCTCGTTATTGCGGATACGCAAGATCTTCACGCTGCCATCCGCCAGAATACGCTCCAACAACTCGCGGTCGAGGATGCTGCCGGCCTGAGCCAGCACTTCTTCTTCCCCGTTGACCACATCTTCGGCCACTTCCTTGCCGTTGTAACTGCGCAGTATGTTTTCTTCCAACACCGCATTGATGCGGTCATCGGCGATATTGATACGCACGGTCTCTTTATCATCGGCAGCGCTTTGCTCGGCCTTGGGGTAAAGGCTGATCTCTTCCACCTTAGATTCCAAGAATTTATCGAAAAGCTCTGCGGTAAGCAAAGTATCGGCTTCAGCCAAAAGCTCACCTTCGGCATCAACGACGCTACCGGCCAAAGTGCGGCCGCAAATAAGCTCTTTCAATTTGCCGGAGCTGTAGCCTATTTCATTCTTGTATATCCTGTTCCTCTCCCGTGTCAGGTTCAGGCTTATCACATCGCAGTCTTCCTCCCGCACGATAACATCCTGGGCCACATCGACCAAACGACGGGTCAGATAACCGGAGTCGGCGGTACGCAGAGCAGTATCGGCCAAGCCTTTGCGGGCGCCGTGAGTGGAGATGAAGTATTCCAGTATGGTAAGGCCTTCACGGAAGTTGGATTTGATAGGCCGGTCGATGATACGGCCGGAGGGATCGGCCATCAAGCCGCGCATGCCGGCCAGCTGCCTGATCTGCTGCTCATTACCGCGGGCACCGGAGTCGGCCATCATGAACACAGGGTTGAAGCGATCCATGGTGTGTCCCATGAGCCGCTCTTTGATCTCCTGAGTAGTCTTGGTCCATAGATCGATGACTTTGCGATAGCGCTCTTCGGAACTGAGCAGACCGCGGCGGTAGAGGCGCTCGGTACGGTCTACCTCTTTTTCTGTGGCTTCCAAGATCTGAGCCTTTTCGGCAGGGATCTGGATATCGCTGGTGGCAATGGATATACCCGACTTGCAGGCACTGTCGTAGCCCATTTTCTTGACGATATCCAGCACCTCGGCCGTGCCTAAGTTGCCGTAGAGCCGATGAGCCTTAGCTACCAATTTGCCCAATTCGTCTTTGTTGATCAATTTGCCCAGATGCCACTCTTCCACGCCTTGCTCGTTCTTTTCCTTGTGATAATAGCGCAGTTCTTTAGGCAACTCTCCGTTAAAGATAGTGTTGCCCACGGTGGTGATCACCAAGCTTTGCCCCTCGTCGGAGGGTTCGTCCACAATGTGGCTGTTGGGGATATAAACTTTAATCTCGGCCTGCAGGTCCACAAAACCGTGGAAGTGAGCCAGTTGAGCCTCCTCTACGCTGGAGAAACGCTTGCCTTCGCCTTTGGCCCCCTTCTTGACTATGGTAAGGTAATAACTGCCCAGCACCATGTCTTGAGTAGGCACGGCTACGGGACTCCCGTCCTTCGGCGCCAAAATATTGTTCACAGACATCATCAGCACTCGCGCTTCGGCCTGAGCTTCGGCAGAAAGGGGCAGATGGACGGCCATCTGGTCGCCGTCGAAGTCGGCATTGTAGGCAGTGCACACCAAAGGATGGAGTTTGATAGCCCGGCCTTCGCTCAAAATAGGTTCGAATGCCTGGATGCCCAAGCGATGCAGAGTAGGAGCTCTGTTGAGGAGCACGGGATGCTCTTTGATAACTTCCTCCAGCACATCCCATACTTCATCGTTGGCTCTTTCCACCATACGCTTGGCGCTCTTGATGTTGTTGGCTTGGCCGGCGTTGATCAGCCGCTTCATAACAAAAGGTTTGAAAAGCTCCAGCGCCATCTCCTTAGGCAGGCCGCACTGGTGCATCTTCAATTCCGGGCCTACCACGATAACACTGCGGCCGGAATAATCGACCCTCTTGCCCAGAAGATTTTGACGGAAACGGCCCTGCTTGCCCTTCAGCATGTCCGAAAGAGATTTCAACGGCCTATTGCCCGGGCCTGTCACCGGCCGCCCGCGACGGCCGTTGTCTATCAGAGCATCCACGGCCTCCTGCAGCATTCTCTTTTCGTTGCGGACGATGATGTCGGGGGCGTGCAGTTCCAAAAGTCTTTTCAAACGATTGTTGCGATTGATGACCCGGCGATAAAGATCGTTAAGATCGGAGGTGGCAAAACGGCCTCCGTCCAGTTGTACCATCGGCCGTAATTCCGGCGGGATGACCGGCACCACGTCGAGGATCATCCATTCGGGCCTATTGCCGGACTTAAGGAAAGCTTCGCACACTTCCAGGCGGCGCACCGCTCTTACCTTCTTCTGGCCGGTAGACTCACGCATCTCCTTGCGCAACTGGGCGGTGAGCTCTTCCAGATCGATCTCCTGCAACAACTCTTTGATGGCTTGAGCGCCCATCCCCACTTTAAAGTCGGAGCCGTATTTGTCTCTGGCTTCTTTATACTCGTTCTCTGACAGCAACTGCTTCTTTTGCAGGTCCGTATCAGCCGGGTCAAGAACGATGTATTGGGCAAAATAGAGCACTCTCTCCAAGTTGCGGGGAGAAATGTCCAAGATGAGCCCCATCCTGCTGGGTATGCCTTTAAAATACCAGATGTGAGACACAGGAGCGGCCAACTCGATGTGACCCATCCTATCCCGCCGCACCTTGCTTCTGGTGACCTCTACGCCGCACTTGTCGCAGATTATGCCCTTGTAGCGGATGCGCTTATATTTGCCGCAGTGGCACTCCCAGTCCTTGGTGGGTCCGAAGATCCTCTCGCAAAAGAGACCGTCCCGTTCGGGTTTCAAAGTTCTGTAGTTGATAGTCTCCGGCTTCTTGACCTCTCCGTAGGACCAATTTCTGATTTGTTCGGGAGAAGCCAGGCTGATACGCATAGATACGAAATTGTTAACATCTAACAAGAATAATCCGCCCCCTTCTTACTCCCCGTCGCTATCCCGCTCATCAGAGCCGATAGCAACGTCTTCTTCATAGGTCTCTTCTTCGTCGTAAGCTGTCTCCTCTTCGGGAGCATAGCCTGCGACATCGTCATAATCATCTTCACCGGTGTAAGCGGTATCGGTCTCTACGGCGAAGTTGCCTATATCGGCGATAAGGTCTCCCACGTCATCGGGGCTCCCTTCCGTTTCTTCGCCTTCTTCGGTAAATTCGTTATATGTTCCGTAGTTCTCTTCGTTTTGGCCGCCGATATCCAAGTCTATGCTGCGAGCAGTGGCTTCGATATCCTCATCGGTGTCTTTAAGAGAAATTTCTTCGTCGTCCTCATCCAAAACTTTGATGTCCAGACCGATGGACTGCAACTCTTTCACCAACACTTTAAAGGACTCGGGTATGCCCGGATCGGGGACGTTCTCGCCCTTCACGATGGCTTCGTAGGTCTTCACTCGGCCCACCACATCGTCCGACTTAACGGTGAGGATCTCCTGTAAGGTGTGAGCAGCGCCGTAGGCTTCCAAAGCCCACACTTCCATCTCGCCGAAACGCTGTCCGCCGAATTGCGCCTTGCCGCCCAGAGGCTGCTGAGTCACCAGCGAGTAGGGTCCGGTGCTGCGGGCGTGGATCTTGTCATCCACCAAGTGATGGAGCTTCAGCATGTAGGTGAGCCCGACGGTAACTTTATTGTCAAAAGGCTCGCCGGTGCGCCCGTCATAGATGGTCGTCTTGGCCACCTTGTCTATGCCGGCCAGTTCGAGAGCGGAGGCTATATCCTGTTCCTTGGCCCCGTCGAAAACGGGCACGGAGATCTGCACCGCTCTGATGCTCTCGTCGCCGAACTTATCGATCTCTACGGTCTCGGGCATACCGTACTTTTCGTAATCGTAACCGTGTTGGATCAATTTATCGACCAGACCTTCGGCGTTATTTTCTATCATCATGCCCAAGGAACGCGCCGCCCAGCCCAGATGATTCTCCAAGATCTGACCGATATTCATACGGCTGGGTACGCCCAAAGGATTCAACACGATGTGCACCGGTTCGCCGGAAGGCAAAAACGGCATGTCTTCTCTGGCCATGATGCGGCTGACAACGCCCTTGTTACCGTGGCGGCCGGCCATCTTATCGCCTTCCGAGATCTTCCGTTTCTGAGCGATGTGCACCCGCACTTGCTCGTTGATGCCGGGAGGAAGCTCGTCATTGTTCTCTCTGCTGAAAACTTTGATGCTGACGATCTTGCCGGCCTCGCCGTGAGGCACCCGCAGAGAACTGTCTCTCACCTCTCTGGCCTTTTCGCCGAAAATGGCTCTCAACAAACGTTCCTCTGCCGTAAGTTCCGTCTCGCCTTTGGGAGTGACCTTGCCTACCAAGATATCTCCGGGCCGCACTTCGGCGCCTACCCGAATGATGCCTCTCTCGTCCAGATCTTTCAGAGCTTCCTCGGAGACGTTGGGTATCTCTCTGGTGATCTCTTCTCTGCCCAGTTTGGTATCTCGGGCGTCGCAGTTATATTCTTCGATGTGGATGGAAGTGAAGACATCGGCCTTCACCAGATCCTCGTTCAAAAGCACGGCATCTTCGTAGTTATAACCCTCCCAAGGCATATAAGCTACAATGACATTGTGGCCCAGCGCCAGCTCGCCGTGATCGGTGGCAGGACCGTCCGCCAAGACCTGTCCGGCGGTGACCCGATCGTTTTTGAAGACGATGGGACGCTGATTGATGCAAGTGCCCTGATTGGAGCGTTTGAATTTCAACAGCTGATATTTATCTATGGGGCCCTCATCGGTGCGTACTTCGATCACATCGCCGGTGACTTTGCTGACAACGCCGGAGTGTTTGGCCAAAACGCAGACGCCGCTGTCCACCGCCACTTTGTATTCCATGCCGGTGCCGATGATAGGGGCTTGAGTGCAAAGCAGAGGCACGGCCTGCCGCTGCATGTTGGCGCCCATCAGCGCGCGGTTGGCATCGTCGTTTTCCAAGAAGGGGATGAGAGCTGTAGCTATGGACACGACCTGTTTAGGCGATACGTCCATATAGTCCACCCGATCGGGGGGCAGGCTCAGCACATCGTCCTTACGTCTGGCAGTGACTCTTTCGCCCAAAAAGTAACCGTTTTCATCCAAAGGTTCGTTGGCCTGAGCGATGATGTAGCGGTCTTCCATATCGGCGGTCATATAGCGGGTGGTATCGGTGACCCGTTTGTTTTTCTTGTCGACGACGCGATAAGGAGTCTCGATAAAACCGTATTCGTTGATGCGGGCGTAGGTGGACAAAGAACCGATGAGGCCGATGTTGGGACCTTCGGGGGTCTCGATGGGGCACATACGGCCATAGTGAGAGTTGTGCACATCGCGCACTTCATAGCCTGCTCTCTCGCGGGAAAGGCCGCCGGGCCCCAAAGCGCTGAGACGGCGCTTATGGGTCAGCTCAGCCAAAGGATTGTTTTGATCCATGAACTGAGACAACTGGCTGCTTCCGAAAAATTCTTTGATGGCGGCCACCACGGGGCGGATATTGATCAAAGCCTGAGGGGTGATGACCTCGGAGTCCTGAATGGTCATCCTTTCTTTGACCACTCTCTCCATCCTGGCCAAACCGATGCGGAACTGATTCTGCAGCAATTCGCCGACGCAACGTACGCGGCGATTGCCCAGATGGTCGATGTCGTCCCCTTTGCCGTGGCCTTCCATCAGATTCAGCAGATAACCGAAAGAGGCATAAATATCTTCTACGGTCACCGTCCTTCGATCGGCGGGTATGCCGCCGATGAAGAGCAACCGCATGGGGCCGTTGTGCTCTTTGATATCGATGCGATAAAGGCCGGGAGCGGCGTAGATGCCGCTTTCTTCTACCTTGTCCAGCATCTCGGCCGTCATTTTGGTGTTGGCGGGAAGGATGATCTCACCCGTCTGCTTGTCCACCATGTGCTCAGCCAGCACCGTGCCTTCCAAACGATTGCGCCAACCTAATTTCTGATTGATCTTATAGCGGCCTACAACAGCCAGATCGTAGCGCTTTCTGTCAAAGAAACTGGCTTCGATCAGAGCAGTGGCATTCTCCAAAATGGCAGGCTCGCCGGGCCGCAATTTTTTGTAAACTTCCAGTTTGGCCTCGTCCTGATTTTTGGTGGTGTCCCGCTCTAAAGTATTGCGCAGATATTTGCTGTCGCCGAAAAGATCTATCATATCCTGATCGGCAGACAGCCCCAAGGCGCGAAGCAACACCGTGGCCGGCAATTTACGGGTCCTGTCCATGCGGGCATAGATCACATCATTGAGGTCGGTCTCGTATTCCATCCACGCCCCTCTGTTGGGGATGATGGTGGTGCCGTATATTTTTTTGCCGCTGGCATCCATGTCCACGCTGTAATAAACGCCGGGAGAACGCACCAGCTGGCTGACTATCACTCTTTCGGCTCCGTTGATGATAAAGGTGCCGGTATCCGTCATCTTGGGGAAGTCGCCCATGAAGACATCGGTCTCTTTGACAGTGCCGCCCACTTTATCGGACAGACGCACAGTGACCTTGAGGGGTGCGGAGTAGGTCTCGTCTCTTTCTTTGCACTCCTCCATATTGTGCTTGGGCTCTTCAAAATAGAATTTCTCGAAGCTCAATTCCGTATTGCCGGTGAAGTCTTTGATGGGAGAAATATCACGGAAGATCTCCATGAGCCCCTTCTCCAGAAACCACTCGTAGGATTTCTTTTGAATGTCGATCAGGTGGGGCATGGCCAAGACTTCGTTGATTCTTGCGTAGCTGTAACGCTTCCGTTCACCTACGGGAACCAGTTTAAACATGCACTCTACATCCTTTCCGGTAGAAGTTTACCTAAAACGATTTTCTCCGACCGAACAAAACATCAGACAAAAGCTCCGTCGTTTTGCCCGTCGAGAACCAAAAAACGGGAGAAAGGGGCCGATCTTTGTCTGCCGCCTTGCTCCCGTTCAACCACTGACCCAGTGCAAAAGCAAATATAACCAAAATGGACTTTAATTTTACCATTCGATCAAAAATTTTGTCAAGAAAAAATTTTTCAGTCTCACAGCAACGACGACACTTTATTTTTTTCAACTGCGCAGCCACTGCCACAATCTGTGCAGGAAAAAGAAAGTGCACGCGCCGCCGAAGTCTAAGAAAATATCTGCGACGCTGGAGGTGCGGCCCGGCGAACTCAACTGAATATATTCGTCCGTCACTGCCGCAAATAGAGCCAAAAGCAACACATAGCCGTTGGCCGCAGTTTTTTTGAAAAAACAGTCCAATGTTTTACACAAGCAAAAGCTTAAAACTCCGAACTCGCAAAAGTGGGCCGCTTTGCGGATCAAGTGCTCGAGATCGCCTGCGTATCGCAGGCCCGTCAAGTCCAGCATCCATTCTGCCGCTGCCGTCACCATAGCGCTCAAGCGTCCTGACTCCTGCATAGGCAGAGATGAATTATAGAAGATGAAAGCCGTCAGCAAAACTGTAAGAAGGGCCCAGAGCAAACCTCGTCTCGTTCTCATGATCTTTTAGGAAAGATGACGGCAAAGGGCCTCGGCCACCATCATGTTGCTGACTATCCCGACGCCGCCGGGCACAGGTGTGTAAGCGGCAGCCTTAGCCAAAGCGGCCGGAGCTATATCACCGACTACCGAAGAACCGTTGCCCGAGGGATCGGGCACCACGTTGATGCCCACGTCCACCAGCACGGCCCCCTCTTTGACCATATCGGCCGTGACAAAGCCGGCCCTGCCCACCGCAGAGAAAAGAATGTCGGCCTCTCGACAAAGCTCGGCCAGATTTACCGTTTTGGTGTGACAGACGGTCACCGTAGCATCCCGCTGCAGGCACAAAAGAGCCAAAGGCTTGCCCACCACGTTGCTGCGCCCTAAGATCACTACCCTCTTTCCCGACAGAGAGATGCGATAATAGTCTAAGATGGCCAAACAAGCCCGGGGAGTGCAGGGAGCCCAGCGGTTACGGCCGGCATAAAATTCTCCCATGTTGCCGCTGTTGAAACAATCTACATCTTTATTGGCGGCGATGACGGCTGCCGCTTCCGCTCCTTTGATAGGCGCGGGCATGGGCAGAAGAGGAAGGATGCCGGTAACGTAACGGTTGCGGTTCAACTTTTTGATCAAAGCCACCACTTCTTCCTGAGTAGCAGAAGCAGGGCGCAAGAGCTCTTTTGTTTCTCCGCCCAAAGAAGCCATCATTTTCGCCAATCTGTTTTTGTAAACATGACTGGCCTCGTCATCTCCTACCACGATCACATTCAAAGAAGTGATCAGGCCTCTGTCTTTGGCAGCGGCGATCTTGGCGGCGATCGCCCGACGGTAATGATCTGCTACCGGCTTGCCGGCCATTATCAACTGTTCCATAAGCAGCTCCTCTTTATTCAAAACAGCCCGCTGATCAAGCCTGCATCGTTGACGTCGATCTTTTCCGCTGCCGGAACTTTGGGCAGGCCCGGCATGGTCATGATGTCGCCGCAAAGGGCAACGACGAAACCGGCGCCGGCGGAGAGGCGGCAATTTTTGATGTTGATCTTAAAGCCTTCGGGCCGTCCCAAAAGGCCGGCGTCGTCGGAGAAAGAGTACTGGGTCTTGGCCATGCACACCGGCAGTTGACCGTAGCCCATAGCGGTGAAATCCTGCAGAGCCTTGTCCGCCTCTTTGCTGTAAACTACTCCGTCCGCTCCGTAGATCTCTTTGGCTATGGTCTCGATCTTTTCTTTGAGCGAGGCTTCATCGGGGTAGATGGGCGCAAAATCGGCCTTGCCGCTGTCGGCAAGTTTCACTACTTCCTCGGCCAGCTCCACGCCACCTTGTCCGCCTTGGCAGAAAACATCGGAAAGAGCCACCGGCACGCCCAGTTCGGCGCAATGAGAACGCACCGCCTCGATCTCTTCCGGAGTATCTTGAGCGAAGATGTTGATGGCCACTACCAGCGGCACCCGGAACTTGCCGATATTTTCGATGTGCTTGTCCAAATTGCACAGGCCCGCTTTCACAGCCGCCGCGTTGGGCTGTTTCAAGTCGGCCTTAGCCACACCGCCGTGCATCTTCAGGGCCCGGACCGTAGCCACTAATACCGCAGCGTCCGGTTTCAGGCCGGCGAAACGGCACTTGATATCGAAGAATTTTTCTGCGCCCAAGTCGGCGCCGAAGCCGGCCTCTGTGATGGTGTAGTCGGCCAAACGCATAGCCGTTTGCGTGGCCATGACGCTGTTGCAGCCGTGGGCGATGTTGGCGAAGGGGCCGCCGTGGATGATGGCCGGCACATTTTCTATGGTCTGCACCAAATTAGGTTTCAGCGCATCTTTCAAAAGGGCGGCCATGGCGCCCTGAGCTTTTAACTGACCGGCAGTGACCGGTTTGCCTGCGTAATCGTAGGCCACGATGATCCGAGCCAATCTCTCTTTGAGATCGGGCAGATCTTTGGCCAAACAGAGGATGGCCATCACTTCGGAGGCCACCGTGATATCGAAACCGTCTTGACGGGGCACGCCGTGGGCCTTGCCCCCGAGCCCTATGACGATGTTTCGCAAAGCCCGATCGTTCATGTCTACCACGCGCTTCCATACCACCCGGCGAGGATCGATGCCCAGCGCATTGCCCTGCTGCATGTGGTTGTCCAACATGGCGGACAGCAGCATGTGAGCGGAAGTGATGGCGTGAAAATCACCGGTGAAGTGAAGATTGATGTCTTCCATCGGCACTACCTGAGAATAGCCGCCGCCGGCAGCTCCGCCTTTGATGCCCATGCAGGGACCGAGGGAAGGCTCTCTGAGAGCCACGATGACTTTTTTGCCGCACAGGGCCAAGCCCTGCGCCAAACCTACGGTCGTGGTAGACTTGCCTTCTCCGGCCGGGGTGGGAGTGATGGCCGTCACCAGCACCAGCTTGCCCGGTTTTTTCGCCGCCAAACGGCGGATGAGATCCATGGACAATTTGGCCTTATAGTGACCGTAGTGCTCGATGTCGTCTTCGGCTATGCCGAGACTTGCAGCCACCTGACTGATCTTCAACATTTTGGCCTGCTGAGCTATCTCGATATCGCTTAACATTTTTACCTCCCGCTTTCCCGGCGCTGCCGAAAAATTTTCCTATCGTTTTTGAAAATCATAAAATGTTTTTTCTTCCGAGCTTTTCGTCGGCTTCGAAAAAAATTTCGCTGCCTTTTCTATTCTTCCCGCTCTTTTTCTTTTCCTGCCTGCCCAAAGGCCGGCGAGGCCGCCGCTTTTGGCTTTCACAAAAGCTTCACACTTATTTTGAAAGGCGGCGAAAAACTAACGGAACCAGATCTCCACCGTACTGCCTGCCTGAACTATGCTGCCGGCAGCAGGCTGCTGTTTATAAGCCCGGCCGTGCCCGTAGGGTTTGAGGCGCAGCTGCCCCTGCTGCAAAAGTTCGGCCGCATAACGCAGATCTATCCCGGTGCAATCGGGGAGCCGCACTCTGCCGTCCGGCAACAACTGCAAACGGGGGAGCGGCCGAGCCTCTTCTTTGAGGGGGCCGCTCTTATTTTTGCCGCTCAGCTCGGCCAGCGACGGCAGAGCGCTGCCGTCTTGGGGCTGTATCCCTTTGGCCACGAGGATCTGCTGCAGTGTATCTCTGAAGATGGGTGCAGAGACTTGGCTGCCGTAAAAAGCGCCTTTTGGCGTATCCAATATAACTATCATGGCATAAACGGGCTTATCGGCCGGGACGAAGCCCACGAAAGATGCGATGTATTTTCCGGCGGCATAGCCGCCCTCCTCTGCCAATTTTTCCGCTGTACCCGTCTTGCCGGCTATCCTGTAGCCCTTAATAGCCGCAGTCTTGCCGCCTCCTTCGCTGACGACTTTTTCCATCATGTCCCGCATTTGGGCCGCCACCTGAGGAGTGATGACGCTGCGCACCACTTTCTTTTTTCCTTCTTTGATGACTTCGCCGTTAGGAGCCGTCACTTTTTTAATAATGTAGGGCTGCAAAAGTTCTCCGCCGTTGGCGATGGCACTGATGGCTCTGAGGGCCTGCAACGGCGTGATGGCTATGCCCTGTCCTATGGCCATGGTGGCTACGTCGGGATCGTACATTTCATCGGGGTCGTAAAGAATGCCGCTTTCTTCTCCCGGCAGATCTATGCCGGTAGGCCGGCCGAAGCCGAAACGTTTGCTGTAATCGATCAGGCGCTTGGCCTTCAGTTGCATCCCCAACTGCACCATGCCCGTGTTGATGGAAAATTTTATCACTTCGGAAAAAGGTACCGGCCCTTTGCCTTCGTTGTCCCAATTGTGGATGACTCGGTCGGCGATCCTGATGCTGCCGTCATCTTGAAAAACAGTGTCAGGTGTGACGATGCCTTCGCTGAGACCTGCGCAGCCTACGATGGGTTTGAAAACGGAGCCCGGCTCGTAGACCATGGAGATGGTCTTATTCAGCCAACTGTTTTGAGGATAGCGCCAATACTCGTTGGGATCGAAGGTGGGCCTGCTGACCATCCCCAAGATCTCTCCGGTATAGGGGTCCATGATGATGGCCGCCGCCCCCACTGCATGAGTGCGGACCAAAGCATCGTCCATGGCATCTTCCAAAATATATTGCATCTTACTGTCCAAAGTTAAATGGACGGTAGCGAGAGGTATCTCCTCTTTGCTCTGAACCTGCCCCGGCACGATGGGCCTTCCCTCCGCATCGACCCGCTGACTGCCGAAGGTGCGTGCCCCTCGCAGTATAGAATCCAATTCCAACTCTATGCCGTAGCGGCCGATGTCGTCGTCGCCGACGAAGCCCAACACTTGGGCCGCTACATTTTTTTTGACGTAGTAACGTTTGCTCTCTTCGATAAAATTGAAACCGGCGAATTTATTTTCGGCGATGATCTTGGCGGCCGCCTGATATTCTTTCGGCTCCAACGACCGCTTCACGTAGCGAAAATACATCTCTTTATCGGTCAGGATTTCGTAGAGCTTCGCCTGTCTCATCCCCAGCACCGGAGCCAGCAGACCCGCCGCCTTGGCCACGTCCATGCCCTTGCCGGCCGCCTCATGTATGCGGTAAGGATTGGCTGTCAGAGTTTTTGCCATGATACTGGAGGCCAACTCGGCTCCGTTTCTGTCCACGATGCGGCCGCGAGGTGTGTTGCCCCGCTGTCTAAGCTCCACCTGCCGCTCGGCCATTTTGCCCAATTCTTCTCCTCTCAGCAACTGCAAGTAGGCCAAACGCAGACAAACGGCAAGAAAGACGAAGCCCACGAGGACGCAGACGACCGAGAAGCGTATCTTCCCGTCATATAAAGTGAAGCTCCCTTTTTTCATCGCCGCCACCTGTTGGACACTAAACGCAGATCTCGCCGCCGCTCGCGGGGACTGACCTGACTTTCTTCCTGCTGTCGTTCTTCTTCCAGCTCCTGCTTCACGCCTTCGTCATAAACGGAAAGAGCCAGCCCCAAGGCCAACATGGAAACGACGAGAGAACTGCCGCCGTAACTTATGAAGCTTAGAGGCACGCCGATGACCGGCAGCAGCCCGCAGACCATGGCCATATTGGCGGCTGCCTGTCCCACCAGGAGGAGGTCGACGCCGGCCACGAGCAAAAAGCCTTCGTAGTCTTTACAGCGCATGGCGATGCGAGCCAAAGCCACGCCCAAGACGACGAAGACCAAGATCAACAACAGCGCGCCCAAAAAACCGTTCTCCTGACAAAAAACGGCAAAAGCAAAATCGGTGTGAGCCTCCGGCAGATAAGCCAGTTTGCTGGTGCCCTGCCCCCAAGGCAGGCCGGTCAGGCCGCCGCTGCCTATGGCCAACAGCGACTGCACCATCTGATAACCGGTATCCTGGGCGTCCCACCAGGGGTCGAGCCACACTTTCAACCGTTCGCGGCGGTACTCTGTAGCCAAACTGCTCACGGCGATGGCCAAAAAGCTGAGGCCGAAAAGAGTGAAGACCTGTCCCTTGCTCAAATTGGAAAGAAGAAAGATGCCGAGACACAGGCCCACTACGATGGCAGCCGTGCCCAGATCGGGTTCTTTATAGATGAAGCCGCCCAATATCAAACTGAGGAGGATCACCTTGCAGCCGGTGCCGTCCACCAAGCTCACTCTTTTGCCCTGCTTCACCATGCCGCCCAGCACGCGGGCAGTGAGCATGATCACGAAAAGTTTGGCAAATTCGCTGGGCTGTATGCTTATGCCTCCCGGCAGATAGATCCAACGTTGAGCGCCGTTATTGGGCGCCCAAAAAAAGACTGCGCCCAAAAGCGCCATCAACAATATGAAGCCTGCTCCCAAGGTGCCGAAAGCGGTGAGCTTTTTATAGCCCAGCCGCCGCACGATATGACCTGCCGCTGCGCCTGCCAGGCTGAAGATAACATAGCGAAGCAGATAACCTGTGCTGCCCTTCATGAAACTGGCGCTGAAAATATTGGCGCAGCCCAGCGCCAATAAAATGAGGACGGAGAAGAACACCGCCTGTTTGGGATTTTGAAAAAAGAAAAAACGCTGTCGCATAGATCGGTGTCGGTCCTCAAAAATCAACTTCGCAATAATTGATGGGGTGGCCCAAAGCGGTGAATTTTTCTTCGTATTCGCTCTGCACCTGGTTGGGGTAAGGCGAGCTGGCAAGGTCGTAAGTGCAGGCACTCACTTTGAGGCCGAGAGCCGCAAATTCTTCCAAAGAAAAATCGAACAGCCCTCGGTTGTCGGTCTTGAAAAATAATTTTCCTCCGGGGCCCAGCAAGGCCGCGTATTTTTGCAAAAAAGAACGATGGGTGAGCCGGCGTTTGGCGTGACGAGCCTTAGGCCAGGGATCGCTGAAATTCAAATAAAGAGTTTTGATCTCTTCCGGAGCGAAATAAGCTTCCAAATCAGCTGCATCCGCCCACAGCACCCGCAGATTCTCCAAACCCAAAACTTTTGCCGCCCGAGCCGGATAGAAGGCTACCTCCCGCTGGCTCTCCATAGCCAAAAAAGCCCGTTGGGGAAAAAGCTGCGCCATGCCCACAGCGAAGCGTCCTTTGCCGCAGCCTATCTCCAAAGACAAATCCTTGCCGGGAAAAAGCTGCCGCCACTTGCCCTTATAGGCTTCCAAGCCGTCCCGCAGCAAATAAGTGCCCAACACTTCGGGCAAGGCTCTGTCCATCCACGGTTTTCTTCTTAAACGCATAAGTCCTCCCGGCAACAAGGCCCGCTGGATTTCGTTCACTGCTATTATAGCGCAAAGGCCGCCCTTTGCAAAGGAAAAAGACCGCCCGGCGGCGGTCTCGAGCATAGAGCTTTTTTTCGAAACAGTCGGCAATTGCAACCTCGGCGTTTCGAAAAAATCGTTTTCTTTTTATCGTCGATGCGATCTCATTTTTGTCAGAAAGTTTACGCAGTCGAAAAAATTTTCAGAGCTGCACGAGAAAAGCCCCTGCTTTATCGAAACTCGTTCGCTGAAACAGGAGCTTTTGCTTTTGCCGTTTGCTCAAACTCAACAGCCGGCGATCATAAAGATCTCTTCATGAGCTGTCAAGGCAGCTGATTTTTCTTCAGCCAAGCGGCCACATCGCCCGACAGTCGGCCTCTGCCGGAATAGTGGACGGACAAAGGCTCGCCTATGACGGCACGGGGAGCCAACTTGGTGATGGTGGTCAGGCTCTGCCCGAAGCGGCCGCCGCCGTGAGAGCAGAAGGGGATGATCCTCTTGCCCGCAAAATCGTATTCTTCTAAAAAAGTGGCGATGGGCATGGGGATGGACGCCCACCAATTGGGATACCCCAAAAGGATGGTGTCGTACTGCTCGAAATTTGCCACACGGTTGCTTATCTTCGGTCTTGCTTGTATATTTTGGTCGCGCTGTGCCTGGTCGAGCACGGTATTGTAATCGTCGGAGTAGGGCTGGGCAAGTTCTATCTCAAAAAGATCGGCGCCGGTCTGAGAGCGTATCTCTTGCGCGATCCCTCTGGTGTTGCCGCCCCAAGAAAAGAAAGCCATCAAAATTTTCCCGTTTTGTTTAGCTTCGTTTTTCACTCCCGAGGCGATGACGCTGCCCGAGAGGGCCGCAGCATTTTTCACCAGCCTGAAGCCTAAATTGAAACTTCCTTGCTCCATGGGCAGGGTCCCTCGATAAGCAGAGCGTAAATTTTTGGCAAAGTCGTTCCAACCGCCCCCTCTATAAACGCGGCGCGTCCCCGTAGGCGGGCCGGTGGGGTCGACGGCAGCGGCCGTGTCGTATTCGCCGTAATAGTCCCACACCCATTCGCTCACGTTGCCGTGCATGTTATAAAGGCCCCAAGCATTGGGTTTGAAGCTGTTCACGGCCACCGTCGTTTCCCGATATTCTCCCGGTTGGGTAGAGAGCTTCCCTTGAGAAAAATAATTGCCTTCGATCTCGTAGGGGTAGTGACCGTAATAATTGGCTTCCTCGGGACTGATAGATGTTTGGGTATTGAACGGCGTCGTCGTCCCGCCTCGACATGCGTATTCCCACTCCGCTTCGGTGGGCAGACGATAACCGCCGGCGCTCCTGTCCCAAGTGACAGTATCGCCGTCAACGGTGTAAGCAGGCTTCAAGCCGTCCCGCCGGCTGAGTGCGTTGCAATAGGCCACTGCGTCCAGCCAGCTCACATTCTCTGCGGGAAGATCTTCGCCTTTAAAGTTGGAGGGATTTTTCCCCATCACCGCTTCATAATCTTTTTGTGTGACTTCATAGGGGCTGATGTAAAAATCGCCCACCGTCACCTCATGCTGCACTTCATCCTTCGAGCGCCAAGGCTCATCTGGAGGGCTGCCCATCTTAAAAGTGCCGCCCTTGATGAGGATGAAGCCGTCTTGAGCAGCGGGCGCGGCAGAAGCTGCTTTATTTATCGGACCCGAACTGTCCGCCGTTTTATCTTTACCTTTGCAAGCAACGAGAGAGAAGGCCATGATGAATACCCCCAAAGCAGCAAGAATTTTTTTTGCTTTCACTGCCGTTCTCCTCTTTTTCACACCACAGTCCCGGCTTTTTGTTTGCCGTTTTGGGCCATCACGCCCGCCAAAGCGTGGGGCACATACAATTCTTCCAAATAGAAGATCTCGTCTTGAGCTAATTTCAGTTCTGCCGCTTTCGCCAGACCTTCCACCTGAGAAAGTTTCGTCGCCCCCACCACAGGCGAAGTGACTTTCGTCAGCAGCCAGGCCAGAGCTATCTCGGTCATGGAGACGCCGCGCCTTGCGGCCAACTCGGCGACGCGGGCGATTATTTTGCCGTCTGCCTCGGCCGTGGCATCATATTTGAATTTGGCATAAGTATCTTCCTCCAAGCGCTTGGAAGTTTCACCGGGGCGTTTGGAGAGACGGCCGCCTGCCAGAGCGCTGTAGGGTGTGAGCGCGATATTTTGATCTTTGCAGAAGGGGATCATCTCCCTTTCTTCTTCCCGGGCGATCAGATTATAATGCCCCTGGACCGATACGAATTCGCTAAGCCCGTGTTCTCTGGCGTAAAAATCGGCTTTGGCCAGCTGCCATGCGAAACAGTTGGAGATGCCGATGCAGCGGGCTTTGCCTGCTTTGACCGCCTCATCTAAGCCCTCCATTATCTCCTCCATGGGCGTGTGATAGTCCCACATGTGGCAGATATAGAGATCGACATAGTCCAAGCCGAGATTTTTCAGGCTTTGGTCCAAATAATTTTTCACATGCTGCTGCCCGCTGATGCCGTTGTCTATTTCTTTTTGGGTCCGGGGCGTGAATTTCGTGGCGATCGCAAAATCGTCCCGCTGTGCGAGATCGCGCAGAGCCCGTCCTACATACTGCTCGCTGGTGCCGTTTTGATAAACGATGGCCGTATCGAAAAAATTGATGCCCAGCTCCAAAGCTCGCTTGATGATCTCTCGCGTCTTTTTCTCGTCCACCGTCCAACTGTGCTGGCCCGTGGCGGCGTTGCCGAAACCCATGCAGCCTAGACAGATGCGAGAAACTGTAAGTTCCGAGCGTCCCAGTTTCGCGTATTCCATGATCTTCCTCCTTTATCTGCATATATAAATAGGAAGCTTTGCTCTTCCTTTTGTTAAAAGATCTTTTTCTTCCTCAACTCCGGTTTCGGCGTTCTCGGTCTTTCTCTTTAGCTTTAGGGCAGCCGAAGCTCAAAACTTTTCGGTTTTTATTTTTTGCTTTTTCCTAACTCGGGCAGCCCGTAAGAGATAGCTTTGGCGGGACAAACTTTGCGGCAGGCACCGCAGGCTATGCATTCTCTGTCGCCCACTTCTTTACAATCCAAAAGGCACTGCCGTGTGCAGGCCCCGCATTGCACACAGCGTTTGCGATCCACTCTGATGCCCAAAAGAGCGAATCTGCCGATGAGGCCGTAAAGAGCTCCCAGGGGGCAAAAGAAGCGGCAGAAGGCGCGATAGCAGCAGGCGGCGAAAATAAAAACGCCTGCGGCCAACAGCCCTTTGCTCCAACTCAAAAAGGCGTAGGCAAACCCTTCGCCGGTGAAAAGCATCACCAAGCCGCTCACAAAACCGTTGGGACAAAGATACTCGCAAAAGAGCGGCAGCGCCGCTTGGCCGCTGTGATAAAGATAAAAAGGAACGATCGTGATGACCGCCAGCAAAAAATATTTCAAATAAGAAAGACGGCGGCTCCACGCTCCCTTGGACAATTTCGGCAGCGGCAGCTTGTAGAGCAACTCCTGCAAAAGACCGAAGGGGCAGAGCCAACCGCAGATGAGGCGGCCCAGACAGAGGGCAGCCAAAATAAAAGAGGCAGCGAGATAAAAGGGGACTCGTCCCAGACCTGCGCCCCACACTTCCTGCCAGGCTCCCAAAGGACAACCGGCCGCGGCCGCCGGGCAGTAGGAACAATTCAGCCCGGGCACGCACACATCTTGAGGCAAATAGGCGCGGCCGCCGAGGGGTGCGCTGTTATAGAGAAAAGCAGCGCAAATTTGGCTCAGCTTTCTTTTCAGGTCCGTCATGATCTCTTCCTCACCGTATCACACAAACTCAAGTATTTTTTCTTTTTACTTACATGATACAGGCTCAAAAGTTTTATAGCAAATACTTTATCGCTATCAAACGTTCATGCTCGAAAAGCATTAAATTTTTGAGAAGTTGCTTCATTTCGCCGCCATTTTTTTCTCAGTGAAAAAGAAAACGGGCAGAAAGTTTTGCTTCCTACCCGTTGCGGTCCGACCTTCATAAAATTTTTCGACGTTTTTCGACCGACTGCTTCCTAATTTAAAAGAGGCTCATCACGGCATACCAAAGGGGCGGCAGCAAGAGGGCCGGCAGCATGTTCAACGTTTTGCAATCTCTTATCTGCAAAATGTTGAGGCCGGAGCTGATGAGAAAGACCCCTCCCAGCACGGACACTTCTCCCAAAAGAGCCGGGCTCATATAAGGAGCGATGAGACCGGCGAAGGCGTAGATGCTGCCCTGCCAGCAAAAAAGCACGCCGGCAGCCAAAGCGATGCCTCGGCCGTAAGCTGCGCTCAAAATGATGCTGGAGACAAAATCCAAAGTCGCGTTGGTGAAAAGATAGGTGTGATTGCCGTTGAGCCTGCTCTCGATGGGACCCAGTATGCTCAAGGTGCCGATGCAAAAGAGCATGATGGCGGTAGACAGGCCTTCGGCCAGACCGCCTCGTCCTTTAGAAGGCCGCAATTTTCCCAGCGCCCGCTGAAAACGGCCGTCCATATCCAAAGCGGTGCCTATGACGCTGCCCAAGGCGATGGCGGCGATGAAGAGCACAGGATATTCGCACTTGGCCGCATTGCCGATGAAGGCGTTGGCCCCTAAAGCCACGGTGGCCAGCCCCAAGCCGTCGAAGAGAGCGGTCTTGTAACGGGGCGGCACTCCTTTGTTCAAACTGCCGCCGATGAGAGAACCGCACACTATGGTGCCTACGTTGACCAAGGTCCCTAACATGACGAGCCTCCCGTTTCTGCCGTCCGCTCTTCTTTGAGGGCCGCCAATTTAGCCAGAGCGTCGCTGTTGAGAGCAAAGGTGGCGGGGACCTGCAGCGCTTCTTCTTTGGCCTCGGCTACGCTGGCCAAAAGTTTTTTGAATTGTTCCTCGTCTCTGGTCAATCTGTAAAGATCCGCCGTGTTGCGGGCGTCCCAAAGAGCGTCGTGGGCCTGGCCCGCGAAGGCTATCCCCACGCTGTCCAACGCCTTCTCCAAAGCCAGCTGTCTGTTCAAATTCAGCAAGCGGCAAAACTGCCGCTGAAAATCCTGCCAATGAGAAAAAAGATAAGCGAGGGCCAAAGACTCCGGCACTTTTTTGAAAGCCGCTTCTTCCCGCAGCTGGCTCAGATCGTTGTCGCTCCAAGAAAAAATTTGATAATCGTCGCCGCACCAAGCTAAAAAAGCAGCCAATGCATCCGAAAAATGCACGGCGTTCACCAACATGTCGGTGGTGATGCCTGTGAGCAAAGCATAACGCTGGTAGACCTGCTGGCTGAATTGAGGCCGCACCAGCAATTTGAAACTGTCGATCTCCTGCAGGTCCTTCGAGCCTGCGTCCAACGCCACCGCCCCTATCTCTATCACTTCGTTGCGGCAGGTCTTGCGGGCTTCTCTTTCCTTGCGGGATACCGGATTCATTTCCAGATCCACAAAAATATACTTCACGGTCCCAACTCCCCGGTCACCGATTGTTCACCGCATCGTCACCAAATCGTTGCAAAAATATTTTGTCCCTTCGGCTATAATGTAGGCGGCAGCTATATTCTATCAAAAAACCCCGCAACTGGAAAGAATTTATTTGCTCGCTCACGAGCCCCCGCAAAAAGTGCTGCCTGCTACTGAGCCGAGCCGAGCGAAGGATGTGTTAATATGATCCAGATCGACGATAAGTCTTTCGACAAAAAAGTGTTGGAAGCGCCCGAGCCGGTGCTGGTGGATTTTTCCGCTTCTTGGTGCGTCCCCTGTCAAAGGCAGGCGCCTATTTTGGCGAAGCTGGCCGAGGCTCACCCCGAGATCACGGTGGCCACAGTCGATACAGATGCCTGCCCGCTTTTGGCGGAGCGCTTCAACATCACCGGCATCCCCGCCCTTCTCCTTTTTCACAAAGGCAAGATGATAAAATCCACCGTCGGCCTTCACAGCCTGAGCGAATTGGAAGAGATGCTGAAATAAAAGAAGCGATATTTTTTTCGATCGGCCCGCCTGCGCTTCGACAAAATTTTTTCGGCGAAAAGATCGACGAGCTCTCTCAAAAATTTTCGACGAGACTGCCCTACTGTGGCGTCTCGTCTTTTTTTATGTTAAAATGATTTTGTTATCTTGCGGCCTAGGTCGTAAGATCGAATGTTTTTCGCAAAAGATCGTCGGCAAAAAAGTGCGGTGCTTTTTCTTCGCTCGGCGCATTTGCGGGAAGATCTTTTACGAAAAATGCGGCGAAAGAAAGAAGGCGGCATGATGGCAACCGGTTTGGTCTTGGAAGGAGGCGGCGTGCGGGCCGTCTTTCAGGCGGCGGTCCTCGATGTTTTCATCGACGAGGGCCTCACCTTCGACGGCGTCATCGGCGTCTCCGCCGGCGCCACTCAGGGCGCTTCTTATATAAGCAAGCAAAAAGGCCGCAGCCTGAAACTCTATCTGACCTATGCTCACGACCCCCGCTTCATGAGCTTGGGCAACTGGCTGAAGCACGGCGACTTCGTGGACGCCGACTTCGCTTATCACCGCATACCGGAAGAATTGCTGCCTTATGATTTTGCGGCGGCCGCCGCATCATCCATGGCCTTTTACGTCGTCTGTACGAATTTGGCCACTGCCACGCCCGAATATTTTCGCATCAACGACATGCTGGCCGATATCGATCTGGTGAGGGCCAGCGCCTCTCTACCCTATCTCTCCAAAACGATCGAGTACGAAGGGAAAGAACTGCTGGACGGAGGCGTGGTGGAGAGCATCCCCATCTACGGCGCTTTGGCTCAGGGCTTCGACAAAAACGTAGTCGTCCTCACCCGCCACAAAGAATTTCGCAAGTCTCCCGAAAATTATTATCTTCCTTACCTTTTCTATCCTCGCCGCAAAGCTTTTATCAAGGCTTTGCACGAGCGTCACAATATGTATAATTCCACTGTGGCCTTTTTGGAAAAAGAGGCCGAGGCCGGCAGGGTCTTTTTGATCAGGCCCTCTGTTCCCCTCAACATCAGCCGTTTGGAATCCGACCCGAAAAAGATCCAAGAGATCTACGACTTGGGCCTGCGGGAAGGCCGGGCCTGTCTGCCTGCCCTGCGGCAGTGGCTGGCCGAAGGAAAAAGCGAAGGAGAAAATAAATGAGCACAAATTTGGAATTAGGCATCGTCGGCCTGCCCAACGTAGGCAAGAGCACCCTCTTCAACGCCATCACCAAAGCCGGTGCCGAAGCGGCCAACTATCCCTTCTGCACCATCGAGCCCAATGTGGGAGTGGTGGACGTGCCCGATGAACGATTGAGCGTTCTCGCCTCCATGTTCAAGTCGCGCCGTATAGTGCCCGCCGCCATGCGCTTCGTAGACATCGCCGGGCTGGTGAAGGGAGCTTCACAAGGAGAAGGCCTCGGCAATAAATTTTTGGCTCACATCCGGGAAGTGGATGCCATCGCCAACGTGGTGCGTTGCTTCGAAGACGGCAACATCACTCATGTAGAGGGCAGCATCTCGCCGCTTCGAGACATCGAGATCATCAACACCGAGCTCTGTCTGGCCGATTTAGAAACGGTAGAGAAGAGGCAAGAGCGGCTGATCAAATTGGCCAAGGCCGGCGACAAAAAGAGCAAACAAGAGCAGCTTCTTTTGGAAAAAGTGCAGGCCGCTTTGAGCGAAGCTCGGCCCGCCCGGCAGCTCGCTCTCACGGATGAAGAAGAGGCCCTCTTGGCCGAGCTGCATCTTCTCACCAAAAAACCGGTGCTTTATATAGCCAACGTGAGCGAAGCCGATGCCGCCGAACCCGGCGCCAACGCTTATGTGCAAGAAGTAGAACGCTATGCCGCAAAGGAAGGCTCGCAGGTGGTGGCAGTCAGCGCCAAATTGGAGAGCGAGATCGCCGAGCTGGACGGCCAAGAAGCCGAAGAATTTTTGGCTATGGCCGGGCTGAAAGAGCCGGGGCTGCAGCGGCTGATCAAAGCCGGCTTCAAACTTTTGGGTTTGATGACCTTCCTCACGGCGGGAGAGATAGAAGCGCGGGCTTGGACCATCAACATCGGCACCAAAGCACCTCAGGCCGCGGGTAAGATCCACAGCGATTTCGAACGGGGCTTCATCCGCGCCGAGATAGTTTCTTATAAAGATCTGGTGACCTGCGGCAGCAAGGCCGCCGCCCGCGACAAAGGGCTGGTCCGCCTCGAAGGCAAAGATTACGTGATGCAAGACGGCGACGTGGTGGAATTTCGCTTCAATGTTTGAACTTTCGGAGGAGCTATGGAGAGCGCAAGTGAAAGATGGCAGCTTTTGGTAGGGCCCGATGCTCTGGCTTATCTCGCCGGCTGCCATGTGGCCCTCTTCGGAGTGGGAGGCGTAGGCGGCCACTGCGCCGAGGCTCTCGCCCGCAGCGGCATCGGCAGCCTCACTCTCATCGATCCCGACACCGTTTCTCCCAGCAATTTAAATCGACAAATGGTGGCTCTTTGCAGCACCCTCGGCCGTTATAAAACGGAAGTGGCCAAAGAGAGGCTGACGGACATCTCACCGTCCCTTAAAATAACGGAAAAGCGCTGTTTCTATCTGCCCGGCTCCCGGGAGATAGACTTCAGCGCCTTTAATTATGTCGTGGATGCTGTAGACACGGTGGCGGCCAAAGCGGCCATCGCCCTCGCCGCCCGCTCTGCCTGCGTCCCTCTCATCAGTTCGATGGGCACGGGCAACAGATTAGACCCCTCGCAGCTGGAAGTGACGGATATTTATGCTACGTTCGGCTGCCCTTTGGCCCGAGCTTTGCGGAGCCGCTTGCGCAAAGAAGGCATCGAGAGCCTCAAAGTCGTTTTTTCGCGAGAAGCTCCTCTCAAAACGTCCTCTGAAAAGATCGTGGGCAGCTCTCCCTTCGTGCCGGCGGCCGCCGGCCTTTTGCTGGCCTCTCAAGTGATAAGAGATCTGCTCAAGACTTTTTCTGCCGCTCAAGATAGGCCGTAGTGCGGTCCTTCACGTTTTTTTGCAAATTGCGAAAACAAAACTGCCAATCGTAGGGAGCGTAGACGCCCGCGGGAAGGTATGAGACTCGATACTCTCCCGGATCGACATAAGGCACTTTGACGGTGCCCCGCTCCCGATCGATGTAAGCGCCCGTAAAATGTTTTTCTTCCCGCAGCAATTTCCCTTCGCCGTCGAAGATGCAGGCCCCTAAGTTTTGTTGCCGGGTGGCGGGCGTGCCGTCCTGCTGCCAGTTCAAAGGATTGACGGCCACGGTGCGGCGCCCCTTAGGCAAAAGAGGCGACTCTTCCGTTGCCGGCGCTTCTGTGGTGAAGATGACGAGGCAATCGTTGTCCAGTTCTCCTGCGGCCAGTTTAAGGCCTTTATCGTTCTTCGCTTCTTCGGCACTCAAACAGCAACCGCTGGCATAAGCGGCGATGAGACGTCGCCGCAGCTTTTTGTTTCTGCCTATGCTCCGCTCTTTTAAGAGCCGCACCACCATTTCGCCGCCTTGGCCGGCACCGGCCAAAATAAAAGGCCGCTGAGGATTTTGCAGCAGGTACTGATAGAAGGCCGCCCTCACATCTAGATAGGCCAGTTTCAGGCATTCTTCTTTTTTCTGAGCAGACGCCTTGTAAGCGGCCAATGTGGCCTGTCGATAGTAGGGCGCGAAGCAGGCCGCCGTTTCTTTAAAGAGGCCCAGTTGTCCGGCCAGTGCGTTTTTCACCGCCCTGCGCCATTCTTCGTCCTCTGCGTCTTCGTTGCCGCTTTCTTTTTTGTCTTTGCTCGAGACCGTGGGCGCGATCAAAAAGACATCGGCCGCTCTTTCTTTTTGTTCTTCCTGTTCCGCTAGGGCCCAGTTGTTCTCATCGCCGTAATCCAAGGGGACGGGCGCCGCCGAAACGGAGCCGCAGACCGCAAGGAGCAGCCCCAATATCAAAAAGAAGCATCGTTTAGCTTTCATGCTCTGCCTCCCTCACTGCCGCGATAAATTTTTTCTTATAAATTTATGATACACTAAAAAATAATTCGGAGCAAGTTCTCCAAGATCGCCATGCTTACTTGTACTCTTCTGCAAAAAGAAAACAGAGCGCCCATAAGACGCTTGGTCAAGATCATGCTGCCTCTTTTGGTCACTCAGCTGGCCATTATGGGCATGAATTTTTGCGACACAGCCATGTCCGGACAAGCCTCCGGCAGCGACTTGGCAGGCGTAGCCATAGGCAGCAACGTCTGGATGGCAGTCCACACCGGTCTGGGCGGCATTTTATTGGCCGCTCTTCCTCTCATCGCCAACAATTTGGGAGCCGGCCGTCCTGCGGCCATCACCGCAGTCTTGGGGCAGGGCTGCTTATTGGCCGCCGTCTTCAGTTTCGTGCTGCTGGGTGCCGGCTGTATAGTGCTGCCTGCTTTCTACGGCAGTCTCGGCTTGGACCCTTTAGTCTATCGCATCGCTCTTTTTTATTCTGCCGGTGTGGGGCTGGGCGTGCTGCCTTTTTTCGTGACCGCTATCCTGCGCAGTTTGGTTGACAGCCTGGGCTATACCCGCCTCACCATGCGTCTCTATTTGATAACTCTCCCCGTCAATGCTCTTTTGAATTATGTCCTCATCTTCGGCAAATTGGGCCTGCCGCCTCTGGGAGGCATAGGGGCGGGGCTGGCCACCGGTCTCACCTTCTGGCTGCTCTGCTTTCTCTATTGCTGGGTAGTGCTTACCCTTGCTCCCTTCAAAACTTATCTGAAGGGTTTTTCTTTGCGGCCTTGCTTTTCCCGCTTGCGGGAATATCTGAGCGTAGGTCTGCCCATGGGCGTCAGCATTTTTTTAGAGAGCAGCATCTTCGCCGTGATGGCTTTTTTCATCGCCAAGTTCGGCACTGCCGTCATAGCCGCTCATCAAGCCGCCATAAATTTTGCTTCCGTCATCTACATGATACCCTACAGTTTTTCTCTCTCTCTCACCATCTGCGTGGGCGTGGAATATGGAGCGAAAAATTTTCAAGAAGTGCGACGCTATGCCTCTTTGGGTCTGAAGCTCAGCCTCTTGGTCGCCACCTGCTACACTTTTGCCGAAGCTTGCAGCCTCGATGCCATCATCGCCCTCTACGATCAACCCTTGGCTCGGAGCTTTCTCATCTATTCTCTGTTTTGGCAATATTCGGACGCGGTGGCCGCTCCTATACAAGGCATTTTGCGCGGCCTGAAAGATGTGAAGGCTCCTTTTTATTCTTCGCTGCTGGCCTATTGGGGCATCTGTCTGCCTCTGGGCTTGGTGCTGGACTATCTGGCCGGGCAGGGCCCCTACGCTTATTGGCAGAGCATCATCCTCGGCGTGGCGGCCAGCGCCGTCATCCTCAGCCTGCGGCTGCACCGTTGGCGAAAAAAATTGCGAGAGGAGGGATCGTCCTCATGAAGAGCGAAGAACGCTGGCCTCTTTTGGATGCCCTGCGAGGAGCAGCTTTGCTCAGCATGATAGCCTATCACGCTCTTTACGATCATTACGTCGTCTTCGGAGCACGGCCCGGCTGGCCGGCTCTTCCCCTCGTGGTTATCTGGCAGCGTTTGGGTGCCGGCCTCTTCTTTTTCATCTCCGGCTTTTGCTTTGAATTGGGTTCTCACCGTTGGCAGGGCGGTTTGAAGCTGTGCCTTTGGGGAGGGCTGATCAGCGCCGTCACCTGTTTCTTTTTCCCCGAGCAAGCCATCCTTTACGGCGTGCTGACTTTTCTGGGGCTGGCCGCCCTTCTCGCTCTCGGCTCGGCCCCCTTGCTGCGGCGGCTGCCCCCGCAGTCGGGACTTTTTCTTTGTTTGCTCGCTTATTTTTTGACGAAAGATATCGACGGCGGTGCGGCTCGTTTAGGCTCCTTCGCTTTGTGGCACTGGCCCGCCTTTCTCTATCGGGACGAACTGGCGGTGCTGGGCTTTCACGGCCCGTCCTTTTTCTCCGCCGACTACGTGCCTCTCCTCCCCAATATTTTTGTTTACTTCGCAGGCTTTTTCGCCTATCGAATCTTTTGCGGCGGCGAGCGGCCCGAATGGTCTCGCTTTTTAAATGCGGGGCCCCTCACCTGGCTGGGCCGCCGCAGCCTTTTCGTCTATCTTCTCCATCAGCCCCTGCTTTTGGCCCTCTTCTGTCTTTTTTATCGGTGAGCTTTTGCGACTTACGGCATCCTTATCGCCTCTTGCCTTTTTTCGCCGAGCTCTTATTCATTTCGTTTGAGCTTTTCTCCCCGCGCTTTGCCTTTTCTTTCTGAGCTCTGACTTATTGCGTTTGAGTCTTTCTCTCTGAGCTTGGACTTTTTGGCCGAAACCTTTCTTATTGCGCTTTTAGCTTTTTGCGCCGAGCTCATTCTTTTTTTAGGCATAAAAAGGCCGCCCGATCTTTGACTTCGAGCGGCATTTTCTTTTTGTTTTCTTTTTTTGACGACGGCTGAGCATCAAGACCGCTTGCTTTTATTGCAGTCTTTCTTTCAGCAGCTTTTGCACCAAGCCCGGGTTGGCTTTGCCCCGCGACTTTTTCATGATCTGACCTACCAAAAAGCCGATGGCTTTGTCTTTGCCGGCTTTGTAATCGGCCACCGACTGAGGATTGGCCGCTATGGCTTCGTCCACCAAGGCGGCGATGGCTCCCTCGTCGCTGACCTGCTGCAAGCCCAATTTTTCCACCAAGGCTTTAGGCGAAGCATCTTCTTTCAGCAATTCGCCGAAAACTTTTTTCGCCAATTTGCTGGAGAGCACGCCGTCTTTGATCAGGTTCACCAATTCGGCCAAATGTGCGGGCGCCACTTTGAAGTCTTCGATGCCGATGTTCTCGCTGTTCAAAAAGGCGGACACATCGCCCAAGAGCCAATTGGCCACGCCTTTGGCATCTTTGGCGGTGGCCGCGGCGGCGTCGAAATAATCGGCCATGGCTTTGGAAGAAACTATCTGGCCGGCGTCGTATTCGGGCAACCCGAAGCTCTTCACCAACCGGGCCTGACGGGCGCCGGGCAGCTCGGGCAGTTCGGAGCGTACTCTTTCGATCCAAGCATCGTCCAATTGGATGGGCACCAAGTCCGGCTCGGGGAAGTAGCGGTAATCGTGAGCTTCTTCTTTAGAACGCATGGAGAGGGTGACGCCGTTCACATCGTCCCACGTGCGAGTCTCCTGCACCACATGGCCCCCGTCTTCGAGGATCTCTTTTTGTCTTTCGACTTCGTATTCGATGGCCCTCACCAAAGCTCTGAAAGAATTCAGATTTTTGATCTCGGCTCTGGTGCCGAACTCTTTGGCGCCTACCGGCATGATGGAGATGTTGGCGTCGCAGCGCAGGCTCCCTTCCTGCATCTTGCAGTCGCAGACGTCGGTGTATTCCAAGATGGCCTTCAAACTTTCCATGTAGGCCCGGGCTTCTTCGGCGCTGCGCATATCCGGTTCGGAGACGATCTCGATCAACGGCACACCGGCTCTGTTGTAATCTACGGCGGAAAAATCGCTGGTGCTGATGGTGGCGCCGCTGTGGACCAATTTGCCCGCATCTTCTTCCATGTGGATGCGGGTGATGCCGATGCGCTTCTCTTCGCCTTCCACATTGATGTCGATGTAGCCGTGTTCGCAGATGGGCTGATCGAATTGAGAGATCTGATAGCCCTTGGCCAGATCGGGATAAAAATAATTTTTGCGGTCGAACTTATTGAATTTATTGATGCGGCAGTTGAGCGCCAAAGCCGCCCTCAAAGCAAACTCTACCACCTGTTTGTTCAACACCGGCAAAGCTCCGGGCATGCCGGTGCACACCGGGCAAACGTGAGTGTTGGGCCGGCTGCCGAAAGCGGTGGAGCAGGAGCAGAAGGCCTTGGTTTTGGTTTTCAATTCGGCATGGACCTCCAAGCCGATAACGGTGATGTATCTGGTCATCAGTCCTTACCTCCCAACTTGGCGTAAACTTTGTGGAACTCAGTGGCCTGCTCGAAAGTGTAGGCCGCTCTCAGCACGGTGGCCTCATCCAAGGCCCGGCCGATGAGCTGCATGCCGATGGGGAGGCCGTCGGCGAAGCCGCAGGGCAGAGAGATGCCCGGCAGACCGGCCATGTTCACCGGTATGGTGGTCACGTCCAACATATAAATGGAGAGAGGGTCCATCTGGCTGTCGATCTTATACGCCGGCACCGGCGAAGTGGGCGTGAGGAGCACGTCGCACTTTTTGAAAGCTTCGGCGTAATCCTGACAGATGAGGGTGCGGACCTGCATGGCTTTTTTGTAATAAGCATCGTAATAACCGCTGCTCAAAACGTAAGTGCCCAGCATGATGCGCCGTCTCACCTCCAGGCCGAAGCCCTCGGTGCGCGATTGAGTGGTCATCTCGGGGGCCGACGTTGCCTGCTGGCTGCGGTAGCCGTAGCGGACGCCGTCGAAGCGGGCCAGATTGGCCGAAGCTTCCGCCGGGGCGATGATGTAATAAGTGATGACCGCATACTTGGTGTGGGGGAGAGATACGGGAACGATCTCGGCTCCCAACTTTTTATAGATCTCGACAGCCTTGTCCAGTTCGTCCTTGACTACCCGGGCAGTCCCTTCCCCGTAAAATTCTGCGGGCAGACCGATGCGCAGGCCCTTCACGTCGGCCACCAACGCTTTGGTGAAATCGGGGACGGGCACATCCAAGCTGGTGGCATCCATGGCATCTTTGCCGCTGATGCAATTTAAAACCAAAGCGGCATCGGTGACGTCGCGGGTGATGGGACCGATCTGATCCAACGAAGAAGCGAAGGCCACGCAGCCGTAGCGGGACACGCGGCCGTAAGTGGGTTTGATGCCCACGCAGCCGTTAAAAGAGGCCGGCTGACGGATGGAGCCGCCGGTATCGCTGCCCAAAGACCAAAGGGCTTCGCCTGCGGCGACGGCCGCGGCGCTGCCGCCGCTGGAGCCGCCGGGTATCAGCTCTAAGTTCCAAGGATTGTGAGTGGGGCCGAAGAAGCTGGTCTCGGTGGTAGAGCCCATGGCAAATTCGTCCATGTTGGTCTTGCCGAGGAAGATGGTCTCGGCCTGCCGCAATTTTTTGATGACGTGGGCGTCGTAGATAGGCACCATGTTGGCCAGCATCTTGCTGGAGCAGGTAGTGCGCAGCCCTTTGGTGGAGATATTGTCTTTGATGGCCCCGGGCACGCCGGCCAAAGGAGCGATCTCTTTGCCTGCGGCTATGGCCGCATCCACTGCGGCCGCCTGAGCCAAAGCGTTCTCTTTGTCCAAAGTGACGTAGGCTTTTACCTTGGGCTCCGTTTCTTCGATGCGTTTATAAAGAGCCTCGGTCAATTCCACGGAGCTGATCTCTTTTTTTACTAATTTATCGTGAGCTTCATGAGCCGTAAGTCTGTACAGTTCCACTGTTCGGCCTCCTTATTCGATGACCCTGGGCACTTTAAAGCCATCGTTGTGCACGGCAGGAGCGTTGGCCAACACTTCTTCCAAAGCAGAGCCGGGCTTCACTATGTCCTCCCTGAACACGTTGCTAACCGGCAGCACGTGGGCGGTGGGCTGGATGCCGGCAGTGTCGATGTGCTCGAGGATATCGGCGTAATTTAAAATTTGGTTGAACTGCTCCGTGAACTTTTCTCTTTCCGAGGCAGGCACGGTCAGACGGCTGAGCTGGGCGATGTGCTCCACATCGTCCTGGCTCACTTTTAAATTGTTAGCGGCGGTCGCTGTCACTGGTAAACACCATCCCCTCATTGAACATTGAACGATGAAAGATCCTTCGCTCTTTTCCCGCACGCTCGATGCTCGGTGCGAAGCGGCGCAGCAAAAAGCAAATATCTTTTTCAATTATACCACAATCCCGCGGCCCTCAAGCAAGATTTTTTGCGCAGGCCTCTCTGCCCCGTCCTCTCTTTTTCTTTTCTGTGTTATAATAATTGTCATTGAAAGAGCCGCAGCTTTTTGCGGACGATGGGGAGCATCGCGACCATGGACTCACGCCTTTCCTATCTTTATGTTTGCATCGGCGCCTCTTTGTGGGGCTTCATCGGCGTTTTCGTGCGGGCGCTGGCCGACTTGGGCTTCACTCCCATGCAGATCGTGGTGCTGCGCACTTTCACCGCTTCTCTTTGCATCACGCCTCTTCTTTTTTATCAAAAGGACAGCCGCAAGGTGGCCCTCTCCGATCTGTGGCTCTTTTTCGGCACCGGCGTTTTCGGCATAACCTTCAATAATTTTTGCTACGTCAATTCTATCGAGAGCGGCGGCTTGGCGGTGGCCGCGCTTTTGCTCTACACCGCGCCCAGCTTCGTCATGGTGCTGAGCCTTTTCGTTTTTCGCGAACCCTTCACCAAAGGCAAGGCTCTGGCTCTCTTTGCGGCCTTCATCGGCTGCTGTTTGGTGACCGGCGTCTTTGCCAGCCGTCTCACCCTCACTGCCGCCGGCCTCCTCTACGGCCTGGGCAGCGCTTTAGGCTACGCTCTCTACAGCATTTTCAGCAAGCTGGCCCTGCGCCGCTACAGCAGCACTACCATCTGCGCCTACAGTTTTTATCTCGCTTTGATCGCCGCCCTCGTGACCATCGTCCCCGATTTGGAGCTTCCCGCTGTCAACGCAGGCGAGCTCGGCGGCTTTTTGGCGAGAACCGCCGGGGCCAGTCTGGGGCTGGGCTTCTTCTGCGCCGTGCTCCCCTATCTTTTTTACACGAAGGGCTTGGGCGGTCTGGAGGCGGGTCGGGCTTCGGTCATCGCCTTTTTAGAGCCGGTAGTGGCCGCCGTCCTCGGTCTGCTCCTCTTCGACGAGCCCCTCACCGCCGCGAAAGTCGGCGGCATGCTCTTGATCTTGGTCTCCGTCGCCGCTCTCAGCCTCCGGAAAAAATAATAGAGCACAGGCTTTTCTGCGTTTCTTTGCGGCAAAAAAGCTCGTGCTTTCGACTGAAGCTTCTTTGTCTTATATCTTTCGGGAAAATCACAGCCATAAGAGCGCCGTTATGTTATACTAAAGAAGAACGCAGGCGAGACCGCCGCGGCGGCCGCTAACGTTTCTTCAAACAAAAACTAAAAGCGGCAGACCTTCGCATAAAATTTTTCGTCGCAGGACTCAAGTCCGAGACAAAATTTTTTAGCTATCGATCAGCGAACAAAAGTCAGGTGAAAATATGTTAGAGCTGAAGAACATCAGCTTCCGCGTCGACGAAAAGACGATATTGGAAGATATCGACCTTACCGTGAAAGATCACTTCGTGGCCATCACCGGCCCCAACGGCAGCGGCAAGTCCACTCTTTTGAAGATCATCATGGGTTTGGTGCGGCCCAGCACGGGCCGGGTCTATTTGAACGGAGAAGACATCACGGAGCTCTCCGTTTCCCAAAGAGCCAACAAAGGCATCAGCTTCGCCTTTCAGCAGCCGGTCCGCTTCAAAGGACTGCGGGTGAAAGATCTGCTGGAGCTGGCCGGCGGCCGGAGACAGGATGCCCCTGCCTGCTTCGCCCGAGGCTGCGATATTTTGAGCGAAGTGGGGCTTTGCGCCAAAGATTACATGGAGCGGGAGCTGGATGCCACTTTATCCGGCGGCGAAATGAAACGGATCGAGATCGCCATGGCCGCCGCCCGCGGCGCCAAGCTCACTCTCTTCGACGAACCGGAGGCGGGTATCGACCTGTGGAGCTTTCAAAGTTTGATCCGAGTTTTTGAAAATCTCTACCGCAGCACCTCCGGCACCATCATGATCATAAGTCATCAGGAACGCATCTTGGACATCGCCGACAAGATCGTCTATTTGAAAGACGGAAAGATCGCCGAATACGACGACGGCAAAAAAGTTATGGAACATCTTGCTCTGGCCGTACGGCCGCCCTGCTGCAAGGCAGCGGGGACGGCCGTTCGCTGTGCGGGCGGGGAAACGAGGTAAAATAAGTGGACGCTATCCAAAAAAAGCTTTTAAAAGAAGTGGCCGCCTTAGACGCCCTGCCCCAAGGGGCCTATAATATCCGCGCCAACGGCGCCGGCGCCGCACGGCACACCACCGCCGCCATCGACATCGTCACCAAAACCGACAAACAGGGGATCGACATCGTCATCAAAGACGGCACCAAAGGTCAGAGCGTCCACATCCCCGTCATCATCAGCCAAAGCGGTCTGAAAGAAGTGGTCTACAACGACTTTTTCATCGGCAAAGACTGCGACGTCACCATCGTGGCCGGCTGCGGCATCTCCAATTGCGGCGGTCTCGACTCCCGTCACGACGGCGTGCACAGTTTCTTCGTGGGCCGAGGCAGCAAGGTGAGATACATCGAGAAACATTACGGTGAAGGCAGCGGCCGCGGCAAGCGGCTGATGGACCCCACCACCGTGATAAAATTAGAAGAAGGGGCCGTCATGGAGTTGGAGACCGCTCAACTGGGCGGCATCGACGACACCCTGCGGACCACCAAAGCAGCTTTGGCCGAAAATTCTTCTCTCATCATCCACGACAAGATCTTGACGGCCGGCGAGCAGCGGGCCACGGCTCAAATGGAAGTGGCTTTAAACGGCAAAGGTTCTTCCTGCGATCTGATCAGCCGGGGCGTGGCCAGAGGCAGCAGCTATCAGGAAGTTATCATCAAGCTGGACGGCAACGCCCCCTGCAAAGGCCACGCAGCCTGCGACTCCATCATCATGGATAAAGGCGTGATCGTGGCCACGCCTCAGCTGAAGGCCGGCAATGCAGACGCTGCCCTCATCCACGAAGCCGCCATCGGCAAGATCGCCGGCGAACAGTTACTGAAGCTGATGACCTTGGGCCTTTCGGAAAAAGAAGCGGAAGAAATGATCATTCGAGGCTTCTTGCAATAGATATCGAGATGTGCGAGAGAAATAAATTTTTTTCGGCCTGCGGCAGTTCTCTTTCTCGGGCTCTTCTCGAAAGCTTTTCGAAACGCAAAAAATCTTTTCGCTTCTCCTCGCTGAATCTTTCCCAAAAATTTAACGGCACAGCCTTTTAAAGACTGTGCCGTTCTTTTTTGATCGTAAGAGAAAGCGCTGCCGTCTATTTTATGAAGCTCACTTCTTTGCAGATCTTTGTCAGCTGCTCTTCTCTGCGTTTGTTGTATTCAACTTTCTTTTCTTCGAAATAGTTGCGGCCTTGGCTGTCGATGGAAACGATGAGGGGCCCGAATTCTTTCACTCGGCAGTGCCAGAGAGTTTCCGGCATGCCCAAGTCGCGCCACTGGGCTTCCACGATCTCTTCCACGCACACCGCAGCCACCACCGCATTGCCGGCGGGGAAAACGCAGTGGATGGCACCGAAATCTTTGCAGGCCCGAGCAGTCTCCGGTCCCATGCCGCCTTTGCCCACGATGACCCGCACCCCGGTGCGTTTGGTGAATTCGTATTCGAATTTTTCCATGCGCATGGAGGTAGTGGGGCCTACGTTCACCATTTCGAATTTATCATCGGGCAGGGGCCTGATGATGGGCCCGGCGTGCAGGATGGCCGCTCCCTTCACGTCCACCGGTATCTGCCGCCCCGCTTCCACCACTCGGCGATGAGCGACGTCTCGGCAGGTAGTGAGGCTGCCGCTGAGATAAACGATGTCGCCGATCTTGATGTCTTTAAGGTCTTCTGCAGTGACGGGAGTCACTAAAATTTTTTTGCCGTTTTTGATCTCCAACATCAGAGGCTCACCCCCTTGTGCGATAATACGGTGTAATTCAGATCCTTATCGAAGATGATATGGCCGCGCCGATGGCTCCAGCAGCCTACGTTCACCGCCACGCCGATGGCCGAAGGATGACGGGCGCTGTTCTCGATGTGCACGCCCAGCACCGAAGCTTTGCCGCCCATGCCCTGAGGTCCCAAGCCGATGGCGTTGATGCCTTCTTCCAGCAATTTTTCCATTTTGGCTGCCCGTTCGTTAGGATTGTGAGAACCGATGGGCCGAAGCAGCGCCTTTTTGGAGAGAAGAGCCGCCGTCTCCACGCTGGTGGCTACTCCCACGCCCACCAAAAGGGGCGGGCAGGCATTGAGACCGTAGCTTGTCATCCTCTCCAGCACGAATTTGGCCACGCCTTCGTAGCCTTCACCGGGCATCAAGACCATGGCATGTCCCGGCAAAGTGCAGCCTCCTCCAGCCATATAAGTGTAGAGCTCGCAGCTGTCGCTTTTTGGCACCGGGTCGAACCAAATGGTGGGGGTGCCCTTGCCTACGTTCTTTCCCGTATTGTATTCGTCGAAAGTCTCCACCGAGTTGTGCCGCAGGGGCGTATCGAAAGTAGCTTTCACCACTGCCTCCTTCAAAAGAGCTTCCAACTCGTCGATGAGAGGGAACTTGGTGCCGCATTTCACCCAAAATTGAATGACTCCCGTATCCTGACAGGAAGGGCGGTCCAAGTCTTTGGCCAGTTGCTGATTGCGGAACATGGTGTCGTAAATGACCTTGGCCATGGGGTCATCTTCGTTCCGGCGCAACTCTTCCAATTTGGCGATCACATCGTCGGGCAGCACCTTGCCGGTATAGCCCACGAACTTGGCCACCAGTTCCGTCATCTTTTTAACTTGTTCTGCGTGTGCCATGGTTGCCTCCCTATACCTTTATATTAAAGGCCCCGAGCCAAAGCTCGGAGCCTTTTTCAAAAACATATCACTTCAAAAGCTCGGCGGCGATGAGCGCAGCCATCTCGGAAGTGGACACCAGTTGCAGACCTTCGCTGTGAAGATCTTTGGTGCGATAGCCCTGCTCCATCACCGCATTCACTGCCTCTTCCACCGCAGCGGCCGCTTCCGGCTGCTGCAGAGAATAACGGAGCATCATAGCGGCGCTGAGGATGGTGGCGGTAGGATTGGCGATGCCTTGGCCGGCGATGTCGGGGGCACTGCCGTGGATGGGCTCGTACATACCAGTGCCGTCGCCTAAAGAAGCGCTGGGCAAAAGACCGATAGAGCCGGCCAAAGTGCTGGCCTCATCGGAGAGGATGTCGCCGAAAATATTGTTGGTGAGGATGACATCGAACTGTTTGGGGTTCAGCACCAATTGCATGGCGCAGTTATCTACGTAAAAATGATTCAATTCCACATCCGGATATTCTTCGGCCTGCAATTGAGTAACGACCCGCCGCCACAAACGGCTGCTGGCCAATACATTGGCTTTGTCCACGCTGGTGACCTTGCCCCGCCGTTGTCTTGCCGCGGCAAAAGCATAACGGGCGATCCTTTTGATCTCGGGCACGGTGTAAAGTTCTATATCGCTGGCTTCTTCTACGCCCTCGGCATTGTGATGAGCTTCGTCATGTTTGCCGAAATAAATGCCGCCGGTCAATTCCCGCACGATGAGCAGATCTGCCCCCGCCACCTGTTCGGGACGAAGAGGAGAAAGATGAGCTGTAAAATTGCTCACGGTCATAGGCCGCAGATTGCAATAAAGACCCAAAGCTTTGCGGATGCCCAACAAGCCTTTTTCGGGCCGGATCTCGGGGGCTACGTTATCCCATTTAGGGCCGCCCACGGCGCCCAGAAGCACCGCATCGGCAGCTTTGGCCGAAACAACGGTAGCCTCGGGCAGGGGCACGCCGACGGCATCGATAGCGCAGCCGCCGATGAGTTGTTTGTCGAATTCCAAGTCAAAGCCGAATTTGGTGGCAACGGCTTCCAGCACTTCTACCGCAGCATCGATGATCTCAACGCCGATGCCGTCACCGGGGAGCAGAGTTACTTTCATGTTCAGTGTTCTCCTTTTACATAATTGATGAGGCCGCCTGCGTCGGCAATCTTTTGGATGAATTCGGGGAGGGGTTTGGTCCGGATGGTCAGCCCTTTGTTGATGATACGGATGGTGCCTTTGGACAGATCCACATCCAGTTCATCCCCTGCCTCTATCTTCTCCACCTCAGGCCCTATCTCCAGCATGGGCAGACCGATGTTGATGGCATTGCGGTAAAAAATGCGGGCAAAACTGTCGGCGATGAGGCACTTGATGCCTTTCACCTTCAGCACCAGAGGCGCATGTTCACGGGAGGAGCCGCAACCGAAATTTTTGCCGGCCACCACGTAATCCCCCGGCTGCACCGTGGCTGCGAAATTAACTTTCAAATTTTCTTTGGAGTCTTCCATAGCGTGCTCCGCCAACTCCTGAGGATCGGAAATATTCAAATACCGAGCGGGGATGATCACGTCGGTATCCACATGGTCCCCGTAACGCCACACTTTGCTCATTTTACTACCTCCTCGGGATCGGTGATATAGCCGGTCAGGGCGCTGGCTGCCGCCGTATAGGGGCTGGCCAGATAAACTTCGCTGTCCACGTGCCCCATCCGCCCTCTGAAGTTGCGGTTGGTGGTGCTCACCGCCCTCTCTCCTGCTGCCAAGATCCCCATATAACCGCCCAAGCAAGGGCCGCAGGTGGGAGTGGAAACGGCAGCGCCGGCATCGATGAAGATATCGATATAGCCTCTGCGCATGGCCTCTTTGTAAATTTCCTGAGTGGCGGGGATAATGATGGTGCGGACGCTGTCCTGCACCCGACGGCCTTTTAGAAGTTCTGCGGCGGCGGCCAGATCTTCCAGCCTGCCGTTGGTGCAGGAGCCGATCACCACTTGATCCACTTTTATCTCTCGTCCCTCTTTGGCGGGATGAACATTTTCCGGCAGATGGGGATAAGCCACCACCGGCACCAATTTGCTCAGATCGATGTCGACCACACGGCTGTACCGGGCATCGTCATCGGCTTCTACGCTCTTAAAGGGTCTGGTCACGCCTCTTTCTTTCAGAAAAGCCAAAGTTTTTTCGTCCACGGGGAAGATGCCGTTCTTGCCGCCGGCTTCGATGGCCATGTTGCAGATGGTCAGTCTGTCGGCCATGCCGAGCTCACCGACGCCGGGACCGCCGAATTCCAGCGATTGGTAACGAGCGCCGTCTACGCCGATCTTACCGATGAGGGTGAGGACCACGTCTTTTCCTGTTACGAATTTAGGCAATTTCCCCGTCAAATTCACTTTGATGGCCTGAGGCACTTTGAACCAACTGCTGCCGCTGGCCATGGCCGCACCGATATCGGTGGAGCCCATGCCGGTAGAAAGAGCGTTCAACGCTCCGTAGGTGCAAGTGTGAGAATCGGCGCCGATGATGATCTCGCCCGGAGCGATCAGCCCCTTGTCCGGCAGCAGAGCGTGCTCGATGCCCATCTTGCCCACTTCGAAATAGTTGACGATCTTTTGCTCGCGGGCAAAATCCCGCATCCTTTTACACATGGTGGCGGACTTGATATCCTTGCAGGGAGAAAAATGATCCGGCACCAAAACGATCTTGGTCCGATCGAAAACAGGCCGGCCGATCTTTTCGAATTCGGCGATGGCCGGCGGCCCCGTGATATCGTTGGCCATCACCAGATCCACCTGTGCCACCAACAGATCGCCGGCGCTCACCTTGTCCCGCCCGGCGTGGGCGGCTAAAATTTTTTCGGTCATCGTCATGCCCATGTGCTTTTACCTCCATCGCTATCGTCTCGTTGACCGTACCGCCGTCGACGATACAAAAAGCCCCTATCTGCGCTGGCAGATAGGGGCGTGTGACCGCGGTACCACCCTACTTGGTCCTTCATTTTCCCGAAGCAGCACTTCGGCGGCGTAACGTGCCTCTCACGTCTCCTTCTCAGCGGCCCGCACCGGGCCGGTTCAAAGAAGAGGCTCCCAGGTGAGTGCGCCGAAAGTCGGACGACAGCTTCCACCGCCCGCTGTCTCTCTTTAGACCGTTGCTCTCTGCTTTACCTGTTCACTGCCTGTAGGATCTTCGCTTATCTGTTATTATCGCAACTTTCCCCTGCTTTGTCAAGGGCAGCCGCCGATTTTACCAAGCGCTCTTTCGCAGCCTTGCTCAGTCGTTTGAGAGCGCATTCCCGCCGCAAGGCCGCGCTTTTGTCGGGCACTTCTTCCGCGTATACCAGAACGAGAGGCCCTCTGCCTCTCGTATATTTGGCTCCTTTTCCCGCTCGATGAGCAGCCAATCTTTCTTCGAGATCAGAAGTGCTGCCGGTGTATAAAGAGCCGTCGCCGCAACGGAGCATATAAACGAAAAAAGTCGTCACGGCAAAATTTCCACTTTCTCCATCACAACCGGTTTTATGGGCCTGTCTCTGAGATCGGTGGGAGTGACGCCGATGAGGCGAACATTCTCCATCCCCTCCGTGATGCGGCCGAAGATGGCATGATGACCGTTGAGCCAAGGCGTGGGAGCCAGAGTGATGAAAAATTGGCTGCCGCCGGTGTCGGGCCCGGCATTGGCCATAGAGAGGATGCCTTCATCGTCGTGCACCAGACCCGGTCCGAATTCATCTTTGATCGTATAGCCGGGGCCGCCGGTGCCGTTGCCTTTGGGACAACCGCCCTGGATCATAAAATCTTCGATGACTCGGTGAAAAATAAGGCCGTCGTAAAAACCTTTTTTCACCAAAGAGAGAAAGTTCCCGGCGGTGAGAGGCGCTTTATCTTCGAAGATCTCCGCAACGAAAACGCCCTTGTTGGTGGTGAAACGCACTTTTTTATTGGCCATATTCCTACCTCTTTTCTATCGTGAAATCGACCTGCCTGCGCAGCAGACAAACCAAAAGCCACAAGCCGCAGCCGATAGCCGTTAAGATCGCGGGGAGCAGCGCCAGCACCTGACTGTCGCCGTGGAAGAGGATAATGACGAAACACATGAGGATGAAACTGCCCTGCGCCACCTGCAGACGGCGGGGGTTGAGCAGTTTGTTGTTTTTGTCGCCTCGAGCGTGAACATAGAGAGCCACCCGCAATTCCGGCAAAAAGATGATGAAAAAGATCGCCAGAAGAAGCAAGTAGATCATGGACAGAGAATTATCCAGCACGTTGTATTCCGCCAAAGCCGTGCCGGCCAGAGCGATGGCGGCCAAATAAAGGCTGCGGCCGTAGCCCTCGCTGATCTGACTTTCCAGCGCATAAAAAGCTCCCGTAGTAAGAGGATAGAGCCAATAACCTTCTTTGCCGAGATAAACGGCGATGGCGATGATCAAAACATTGTCGGCGATACGATGTCGGTCGCCGCTGGTGCGGGTGAACATGCGCAGGATGAAGAGCAGCCACAAGAGCACGAGAGGATTGCCCGCCTCCAAAAAGAAAGAAGCCAAAAGCGTAAGGCCGCTGCCGATCAGTCCGCCTACTCTTCTGTCGGGATCCAATTCGCGGCCTATCATGTAGCTGAGGATCATGTTAAGGCCCAAGTTGATGCCGGCCATGGTGGCTGCCATGCCCTCCATGCCCTGCTGATCGCGGACGAAAGCCGTGACCGCCGCGGCTAAAATGCCCGCCAAGATCGCCCCGCGGCTGAGCCAGCTGTCCCAATCGAAAGGACGGCCCAGTCCCAACCAAGCATTGATGCCGGTGGGTTCGAAGTCTGCGGGCTGCGGCCCGATGAATTTATTTCCTTTTTTCGCCATAATGCCACCTTTTGCCCCCGCTTGCAGAGCGAAAGCCGAAAATTTTTGCGTTTCGACGCAAAATCAAAATGTTTTTCGAAAACCCGTTTAGTATTATATCATAGCTTGCGGCAACGCGCCACCGGCCGCTGCGGGCCCGTAAATTTTCGTCAACAGGCAGCGTGTGAAATGTGTGTGAAATTTTATCTGCTTCTTTTCAAAAACTCCGCTTCAGTATATAATTGATAGATGGAATGAGTGCCTGCCTTTGCGCCGGCAAATTTTTTAAAATAAGAGGAGATGAGATGCCATCATGGCTTTGACAAAATTACGCAAGGAGATCGATCAGGCTCTGGGGCAACCGGTTTTCGATCTGACCAGAGAGCAATTGGTGCAGGAAGCTTTGGCTAATAAAGAAGGCGTGCTCTCCGACACCGGTGCTTTGGTGGTGCGCACCGGAAAAAGGACCGGCCGTTCCCCCAAAGATAAATTTTTCGTAGACGACGAGACCACGCACGACGAGCTGTGCTGGACCAACAACCAGCCCTGCTCCCCGGCGGTCTTCGATCGACTTTACAAAAAAGTTTTGGCCTTCATCAAAGAGCATAAGACTTACGTTACCGACGTCTATGCCGGCGCCGACCCCAAGTATCGTCTGCCGGTGCGTTTCGTCAACGAAGAGGCCTGGCAGCAGCTCTTCGTAAAAAATCTTTTCATTTCCGATGAAAAGGTGCCCGCCGATGCCGAAGGCTTCACCGTGATCAGTTGCCCCTCCGTGGAGGCCGACCCTGCTGTCGACGGCACCAATTCCGAGACCTTCGTCATCCTCAATCTTAAGGAAAAAGTCGTGATCCTCGGCGGCGGCAAATATGCCGGCGAAATGAAGAAGGGCATCTTCACCGTCATGAACTATCTGTTGCCCAAAAAAGGCATCTTCAGCATGCACTGCTCTGCCAATTTGGGCGATGCCGGCGATACCGCTCTCTTCTTCGGCCTCTCCGGCACCGGCAAGACCACCCTTTCTGCCGACGGTTCCCGGGCTTTGATCGGCGACGACGAGCACGGCTGGTCCGACGACGGCATCTTCAACATCGAAGGCGGCTGCTACGCCAAATGCATCAAACTTTCCGAAGAGAGCGAGCCGCAAATTTATCACGCCATCCGCGAGAACACGGTGCTGGAGAATGTCATCATCGATGAAAACGGCCACCCCGATTACGACGACGGCAGCCTGACGGAAAACACCAGGGCCGCTTATCCTCTCTTCCATATCGACAACGCCGTCATCCCCAGCATGGCCGGCCATCCCGATAAGATCGTCTTCCTCACCTGCGATGCTTTCGGCGTGCTCCCTATGGTCTCCAAGCTCACCAGAGAGCAGGCCATGTATCACTATCTGTCCGGCTACACCAGCAAGGTGGCCGGCACCGAGGTGGGCATCACCGAGCCCGTCTCCACTTTCTCCATCGGTTTCGGCGAGCCCTTCCTGCCCCTGCAGCCTCTGGTCTACGCCGAGATGCTGGGCAAAAAGATCGATAAGTTCGGCACCGACGTTTATTTGGTGAACACCGGCTGGAGCGGCGGCTATGACAAAGGCGCCCGCATCAAATTGAAATTCACCCGGGCCATCGTCAATGCCATTTTGGACGGCAGCATCAAAAAAGCAGAGTTCGCCACCCTGCCCATCTTCGGTCTGCAGATGCCCACCACCTGCCCCGGCGTTCCCGATGAACTGCTCAATCCCCGCAACGCTTGGGAAGATAAGGACGCTTACGATAAAACTCTGCAGCGTTTGGCCGAGCTGTTCAAGAAAAACGACGAGAAGTTCGAGGGCTTGCTGCCCGACGCCATCCTTCAGGCCGGTCCGAAGCTGTGATACGCATCCGGCGTCACTTCATCGTCGCCGGACTTTAAAAACAAGCTTGTAAAAACATGAACTTACTGCCCGCCGCTAAGGCGGGCAGTTTTTTTTGTTGCTCTCTTTTTGTCGCTCTCTTTTGCAGACGACTTTATCTTTGCGTCGCCATCAAAAAAAGCAAATTTTGCCGTGGCTTTCTTCCCTTTCCCGTTAGTGTATAATTTTCGTTGACAAGCTCAATAAAATAAAGGGAAGGGTTTTCCCCTTCCCTGATCATGCAAAATATCTTATTATTTTAAGGGCCAAAAAATAAAGGAGTTTTGCATGATGTCTACTATATTATCTGAA
>CANQBR010000011.1 GCA_947589605.1 uncultured Phascolarctobacterium sp.
ATCGCCTTTATTGTAACATGTCTGTCCCCCCCGTAAAGACTTTTATGAAGATTTTTGCAAAATTTTTGTGAAGTTCTATGAGAGGAAGGCAAAAAATAAGAGGGTCGCATTTGCATCCCTCGTCTTTTTACGCTCGCCTCTAGCTTTTTTTGCGCTCGACTTTCCCTTTTTTAGTTCTACCTTACATTTTTACGTTGACGGTCGAGTGCCTCTCCCTTTTTCAGTTCGCCTTTTACTTTTTGAACTCGACTTTACATTTTTTCGTTGACGCTCCGGTGCCTCTTACTTTTTCATTAGCTCCTCCCTCTTGAACATTCATACATTCTGCTGCGCCGGACAACGAGCACGCCGCCCGCTGAAGGGTCACCGGATGTATATCGCCGGTCACTGAGCCTGTCGAAGTGCCCGGCGCAGCAGGGCCTTTCATCCGCGGCCTAACGTTTCACCCTCTTGCACATCGCGCAAGTTTGAATGGTCCTGCTGAGGGTGCCCGGCGACAAGCTCAACGGGCGGCCGCTACGTGAACCAAAGCCTCTACTCAGTGTGCGGTGCTCTTAACTCCACACTCCACACTCCACACTCCAAACTTTTTAAGCTCCACACTCTTGAAGCTCCACACTCCTCACTCCACACTCCACACTCCAAACTCTTTAAGCTCCACACTCCAAACTGCCTAAGCCGCTCCCGCAAAATTTTGCAAACAAAAAGACCTGAGCGCTTTAAGCTCAGGTTCGTGTTGATGATCTTGGTGCCGCGGACCGGAATCGAACCGGTACGGTCATCTCTGACCGAGGGATTTTAAGTCCCTTGCGTCTGCCAGTTCCGCCACCGCGGCAGTTCTGTCTTCAAAGGCCTACGGCCGAAAAATTTCAAAAAATTTGGAGGCGACACCCAGAATCGAACTGGGGATAAAGGTTTTGCAGACCTCTGCCTTACCTCTTGGCTATGTCGCCTCTTCTATCGGAACAGCTCGCGCTGCCGTAGTGCTGGAGCGGAAAACGAGGCTCGAACTCGCGACCCCCACCTTGGCAAGGTGGTGCTCTACCACTGAGCTACTTCCGCATTTGGTGCCTCAGCGCAGAATCGAACTGCGGACACAAGGATTTTCAGTCCTTTGCTCTACCAACTGAGCTACCGAGGCATAGTTGGCGACCCGGATGGGACTCGAACCCACGACCTCCGCCGTGACAGGGCGGCATTCTAACCAACTGAACCACCGGGCCATGCAACCACGAACTACATTATACTAATTTTACCTATCTCTGTCAATAGCTTTCGGCGATTTTCCCGCCCACTTCCCCGCAGCCGGCTTCCAAATTTTGCGCGCCAATTCTTTTAAAGCAGGGAGCAGACACTCGTCCAGCCGCCGCTCCAAGTCTTTCAATTCTTTAAGGGGCGGGCTGCCTTCGGGCCCGTTGATGTCATAGCGGGGCAAAACGGCCAAAGGCACGAAATTTTTGCGGTATGCGGCAAAAAATTCGTCGCGGAAACTGTTGTAGAGAACGCAGAGCTGGTCACCTGCCGCAAAATCGCTGTAATCTAAAATGATGTGAGAGCCGTTGATGTAGGGCAACGGTTTTTTAGGCGAGATGAAAAGTTCGAAGCCTTCCGCCTTCAGAGGCAGTTTTTCCGCGTAGGCCCAGCTGCTCAGAGCAAAGCGCCGCATCTCGCAGTTCGGCGTCTCTTCCCCGTTCATGCTTGCCAACAGCTTAGGCAGGGCCGCCGGGAGGGCGGCGGCAAAAACTTCCGGCTCTCTGCTGAAATATTCGTCGGCCCGGCAGCTGTGCAGCCCCACTTCTTTCACCGGCACGTAATCGCCGGTCTCGCGGCTGTAGATGAGCCGCAGGGCCCGATGAGCGGCCGCGTCTTCATAGGAAGCGAGGATGAGCTCCAAGCCTTTCACGCTGCTCTCTCTCCGCAAAATGTAGCTCCCCACCTGTTCGGGGAGGTGCTGCCACAGTTCCCAGCCGGGCAGGGCTGCCTGTATCTCTTCCGCGCTGCGATCTTCTTTAGCCATTATCTCTCCTTTGAGCCCGAGCCCGGGCACAGCTCGTCTTTTTCTTTGCGAACGTATGAAGGAAGAAGCGAGCCTTCCTTCTTGGCCTGCAGCAGCGGGCCTATCCTTTTATATATTCGCAAAGCGCTGCGGTAAAACACGTCTTCGTGATATTCTTCCGGCACCGTGTGGGCGATGAAGCGGATGTAAGCGGGTATGTTCACCAAGGGCCAATCGCTGCCGTACATCACCCGCCCGTAATCGCCCAGATAATTGAGCCAAGTGCGCAGGTAGCGGATGTAGCCCCTATTGTCGTCGTAGATCAAAAGAGGCTTCACGTTTCCCGCCAGAAGGCCGGACAGATCCAAAGCCACATTGGGATTTTTCGCCGCCACTTCGCAGGCGTCCAAGATCCAAGGATTGCCCACGTGGCAAATGACAAAGGTCACATCGGGAAAGGTCACCGCCGCTTCGTCTACGTTCAAGGGATGGCTGTATTTCAAAAGGCCCTGGGGCCGGGCGGTGTCGCCGCAGTGGATCGCCACCGGCACCCCGTAGGCCCGGGCCAGTTCGAAAAGAGGCCAGTGCCTTTTGTCGTTGGCGTAAACTTTGTTATAACCGGGGTAAAGCTTGATGCCCAAGCAGTGGGGCTCTTGCAGATAGGACTCGAACTCCCGCGCCGTGGCTTCCGCCTGTCCTTCCCCTATCTCTTCGCTCATCACTCCCAAGCAGTAGCCTACATCGTCGGGCTGATTGTAGTGCCGGCGGTCGAAAGGCCCCGCCAGATCGATGAGGCGAGGAGGCACGCCCCCGTAAAAAGAAGGCTCGTCCATGGTGTTCCCCATGGCCACGGCGAAAACGATGCCGTTCTCTCGGCAAATTTTCCGCCAACAGGCGGCGCTGTTCTCGTACCCGGCGGCCAGCGCCGTTTCCCGAAAACCTTCCACATCAAAATAGTGCATGTGAGCATCGATGATGCCCGGAACAGTCATGGTCTTTTTCACCTCAGGCTTTGCTTTGCCCTCTCATTCTCTTGCTTCCTTGCGAAAAAGGATCTTGCCGGTGGCGCTGTCCATGGCATCCACGATGGCCAGGGAGACCAAAGGCAGGCCCTTGGCCCGCAGTTTATCGCCGCCGCCCTGAAAGCCCTTCTCGATGACGATGCCGATGCCCGCCACTTGGGCCCCCGCCTGTCTCACCATATCCAAAAGGCCTTCCAAAGCGCAGCCGTTGGCCAAAAAATCGTCGATGATCAACACCCGGTCCCCTGCCTGCAAAAATCTTTTGGCGATGGTGACGGTGTTGGTCTTGTTGTGAGTGTAAGAATAGATCTGAGTGAAGTATACATCCTTATCCATATTGCTGCCGCTGCTTTTCTTGGCGAAGAGCACCGGCACTTTGAAATAGGTGGCGGTGACGGCGGCGATGCCGATGCCGCTGGTCTCGATGGTGAGGATCTTATCCACTTTTTCTTTGCCGAAGCGGCGGTAAAATTCTTTCCCCAGCATTTCGATGAAGGGAACATCGATCTGATGATTCAAAAAACTGTCCACCTTCAGCACGTTCCCCGCACGGATGTTGCCGTCATGCAAAATTTTTTCTTCCAACAGCTTCATGCCCGTTCCTCCCGCTGTCTTTTCTTTTTTGAAATGAGGGCCGATGACAGTGCGCTCTTTCAGCGGCCGCCGCTTTTATTTTAACACAGGCAGGGACCAAGGTAAAGAAAAAGCCCCGCTGGCAAGGGGGCGAGAAGCCGACCTTGAAAGCAGAGCCTTTAGATCCTTTCAGTCCGTGCAGGCGATAGCTCGTTCACTTTCATTGCAGTTGAGCTCTGCCGCCGCTGAGCCTATAGATGCGGTCGCAAACAGAAACGGCCGCCTCGCTGTGAGAAACGAGGATGAGCGTCCTCTCTCCTTTTAGATTGCCGATGACTTTCACTACCTCCGCTTCCGTTTGGGCATCTAAAGCGGAAGTGGGCTCGTCGAAGACCAGTACGGGGCAATCTCGATACAGGGCTCGTGCTATCCCCAGCCGCTGACGCTCACCGCCGGAGAGACGAAGGCCCCGCTCGCCCACTTGCGTATCCAGCCCTCCGGGCAGGCGGCCGACGGCCTCGGCTAAAGCCGCTTTTTTCAGTGCTCTCCACACCCGCTCATCGTCTATCTCTTCGGAAGGAACTCCCATGGCCACATTGCTGCGCACCGTATCGTTCAAAAGAAAAGTGTTTTGGGGCACATAAGCTGTTTGCCGCCAAAAATTTCTGCGGCACTCGTCGATGGGGACACCGCCGATCAGCACTTCCCCATGTTGCGGATGCAAAAGGCCCAGCATGATGTCCAGCAGCGTGGTCTTTCCCGCTCCGGAAAGGCCCACCAGCCCCACAGCGCAGCCTGCGGGTATCTTCATGCTCACATCTTTTAACACTGCTTCGTTCTTTCCTTCATAAGTAAAGGTGAGGTCGCGCAGCTCGATGCCGTCGCTTACCGATGCTGCTTTTTCATCGATGACCAGCTCGGCCTCCGCTGTCTCTTTAAAGACAGCGGCCACAGCTTCCACGGATGCTCTGCTGTAACTTATTTGGGTAAGGCTGTTGTTGATCCTGCTGCAGGCAGGCAAAAGGCGCACCGCTGTCCAAGCCAAGGCGGAAAGGCCCGGCAGATAGAGCAGCATGTTTCTGTCGCTGAGGTTCAAATAGAGGATGTAGAACAGCACCGACAGCACCATGACGCTTTCGATGAAGAGCGTGGGCATTTTATTCCAGAAGCGGCTCAAATAGTCGGAGCGGTCGAAATCGGCTTCGGCTTCGGCAAATTTTTTCTCAAAGAGGTCCTCGTGCCCCCCCACCTTGATATCTTTAACACCACCCGCAATATAGTGGAGCCACTTCCACCGCGACCTGCCGGACTTTCGCTGCCGTCGCGAGGCGCTTTTGATGGGCCGCTTTAAAACGATGCGGATGACGATCATCAGTACTGCGAGGCCGCCGGTGGCAAAGGCAGTCATCATGGGATCGATCCAAAAAAGGCAGGCAACCATGCCCAGAGCCACAGGCAATTCCATAAAGAGCTGCATATAAGCATCCAAGCCTACGGAAAACTGCAGGGTATCCTGCCCCAGTAAATTTTGCATCTGAGCGGTGCTGTGTTTGATATAAAAATCGTAAGGGCTGCGGATTATGCGCCGACACAGAGCCGTTGCCAGCTCCCCTCGAACAACGCGGACGAACTTGGCCGCCATGTAATTTTCCCAAGAGAGATAAAACAGTTTGAACACATAGACAGCGATCATCACCGACAAGATAGCCGTGATGAACTCTCCCTTGGACTGAAAGCCGAAATAGTTATAAAGCACCATGATGGGGGAATTTTCCTTGGCCCAAGCTCCGCTGACCAAAGCCGCACACACCGAGGCGATAAGAGCCAAACCCGCCATCTCCAAAAGAGAGGCCAGCAGCATAGCAGGCAGACGTGTCAACATCTGCCGTTTTCTTTTTTTGCCGATCAAAGCGCAAATAGTCTTGAACACGGCTCAGCCCCCCGGACTGCAAGATCTGTTTTTATTTTAGCACAGTAAAGGCGCAAAAGCAAAGAAAAAGGGCCTACCTAAGAAGCGCAGAGCTTCGCAGCCGGGCCCTTCCCCGAAAGTTTCCGGGGGTGATCATTTATTCTATAATTTATCTATGCCGGATCTGTCGGAGACAGCCAAAACGGCCCGCAACATTTTTCGATTGTACTCGCCGTTGAGGACGACGCCTCTGAACAACCGATACAGCCAATAAAACGGCAGAGCCCAGCGATGGTAGTATACGAAAGGAACATATGCCCGATACCACTCTTGTTTCGGGAAGAGCCTGCGAAAAACATAGCGCAGCTTCAATCGTGTTCCTACCTTTTCTCCCTCTTCCCGCAATTCGTTCAGCTTCGCTGCCGCCTTTTGGGCCAAAGTGCCGTAAGCGCCGGCTTCTTCCATACAGGCCAAAGTGCCGGCTTCCTCCTCCGTCAATTCCTCGGTTTGCGTGTGTGAAGAAAATAATTTGCAGGCGAGAGAACGGCACACAGCTTCAAAGTTGCCTATCCCCAACTTGGCCGCTTCGGCGGCGATGTATGTTTCATCCATATTCGTCTTTTGGCGACGATAGAGATAAATATCCAGCAGAGTCCGCACCCCGATACCGCCGCGCCGATAATGTTTATAGGCATGAGCTAAGAAATATACATAAAAATCTTCATCGCAGAAACGAAAAGCGAAAACTTTGCCCGGCTCCGGCTGCAGCCGCTCTTTTACATTTTCATAATAAACGGCCAAATTTCCCTGGGAGCTGGCAAAGAGAAATGGATGCAGTTCGAAACGATAGCAGGGCGGCTTGATGTAAGTATCGTGGGCTCCCTTCCCTATAGGATCCGGATCTTCTCGGTAGCCCCGTCCCCTCATGAAAGAACGCATCGTCTTCCAAGCCTTGCGATCGAAGAGGATGTCGTTGTCCGCCATCTCCCGCGCAGGGGCGAAAGGCCAAAAATTTTTAAGTATGATGCCTTTCAAAGGAAGATGCCAAATGCCCTTCTCTTCCATAAAGTCCGACAAATGCCGACGCTCTGCATCCATCAATATCGCTCGCCGCTCTGCCAGCAGCTTTGCTTCCTTCATACGGGCAGCGAGTTCGGGAGGACAGCTGTCCAAAAGCTGTGCCTGTTCCAAGGCCAAATAAAGAGCTGCTGTCAATTTATGCCGTTTCGCAACATAAAAGAGCGCTCTGAAGTCCGGCACTTCTTTCTCTTCCCACTTTACGCCGTTGCACCATGCCCCCAATAAACCGTATAAATTTTTGTATGCGGCCCCTGTGCCTTCTTCTCTCATTGCTCTGCCTGTTTTCTTTTCCAATCGTCATAGAGCGTTAGGATACCGCGTTTGGTCTTGATCTCCCTATCCGCTCGTTCGGTAGGCAAGCACTGCTCCAAATGCACCCAACACTTTTTTAGGCGAACACAGCGGGGGAAGAGCCAGCAAGTCTTGCATATTTCCTCAGTCGGTCTTTGCTCCTTCCATTTTTGCAAAACTTCTTCGTTTCTCTCTTCGGAAAAGACGCTGCCCCAGATACCATCTTCGATCTTGCACTCGCAGCTACCCAGGCCGCCGTCGGGAGCGATGGTGGCTTCGCTGTCGTTATCGGCCCTGCACGAATGGGTAACTACTCCGCTTCCGAGTTTCTCTTTCACCCCTAAGCCTTTGCGTCGGATGTGATCGACCAGAGCCTGCACCTTCCTCACAAGAGCCTGCTGAGTTTCTTCTATGCAACCGCTCCTTCTCGTCTGAGCATCGTCGATGATGGCCCGCACGTAGATACCGAAACCCTGCTTTCCTCCGAACCGCTCTTCCAGTTGCTTGCACAGCGCATAAAGATCTCGCTCGTTTTCTTCGTCCATATTCAAACGCACACAAACTTCGACGTCGGACGCCAACAATAAGTCGATATTATCCAGCACTTTGCGGAAGGGACTGCCCTGAACGCTCACATAAGCTTTTCGTTGATTGTAGATCTCTTCTGTGCCGTCGAGGGTGATCTGCACCCACTCCATGTTCCATTCCTCCTTGGCTCTTCGGGCCAAGGCGGCATCCAACAAATAGCCGTTGCTCACCATCGTAGAAGCGAATCTCACATTTTTCTGACGCAGGCGGGCAGTGATGATGTCTATGGCCTGCGTGTTCAAAGTCGGCTCGCCTCCGAACCACCGCAACTGCACCTGCCTGCCGCCGCAATGAGCTGCGATGTAGTCCCCTGCCGCCCTTGCGGTCTCTTCCGTCATGAAAAGTTTTTTCATCCCGGCTTCGAAACAATAAAAGCAACGGGCATTGCAGGCCGTGGTAGTGAATATCAAATACTTCGTCAGTGCCGATCTTTTTTGTGCCGCACGTTTTGCCAACTGTTTCACGATCTCCCGCAGGTGGATCGCCAAGGCCATATCATCCCCCTGCAGCGGCCGCAAAAACCACCGCTCAGCCAAATATTTCGTTCCCTCCGGCAAAGGCCCCGGTAATTTCTTCAGCATGGCCGCTTCCTCACGAGTCAACAGCAACAGTTCACCGGTCAAAGAATTATAAAACAGAACTCCCTCTTCCTCTTCCGACTGCAAGCAGTGAGTAGTAAGTCTCCACAGATCTCTCCCGCCCGTCTCCTGCTTCCCCAAAATTTTTTCGACCATTTTGTAAGGCTCGGTCAGTTGCCGCATATCTTCTCTTCCTCCCTTCAAATATTTTCCGTCTCAACGACAAAGGAGCGAGGATACTCCCCGCTCCTCAGGCGAACGCTCGTTTCTCGCTCCTCAAGGGCACTCACCCACGCAACCGCTGCCATCGCCCGGATCTCCGCCGCTGGCAAAGATGATATCGTTTACCTCGATAGAAATGATCTCCATCTCCGGTTTTTCGTACTTTCCTTTGATATTTTTCACGATCCGCCCCTCCTGCTTTATTCTTCGGTTATCTATAAAACGAACAGCGCAACACCCTGTCCATTTTAAAGCACAGACCTTTAAAATGATTCGCTGTCTTTGCTCCCCTGCATTTTCCTTTTGATGCGCCCGGGCAGGCTGAGGCACCACAACAAAGCAACCCGCAGCCAAAAGAGATCGCACCACAGATGTACATAGAGCCGATAGCGCTTATCGGTCACAAAGATGGTCTCGCCATCTCGCACGACGGCGGTCATCACTCCTATCACCTGTTCGTCGGTAACTCTGCGCTCCCGCCGCCACTGGTTGTCGCCGCAAAGGACATACCCATCCTTTCGCACCGCCAGTATCCGGTGCAGCACATATTTTCCGTCTGCCCGCCTATAAAGAGGTACATCGTAGCGTTGCAAAGGTTTGCTCGGCTTCTCGATCACGATCAAATCCCGCCGCTGCCGCAATAAAGGCAACATACTGGCTCCTACGCAGGTGTACACCAACTGCCCTTCCCGAGCCAGTACTGCTTCAAAGCTAAGGTTCAATCGCCTTCCTCGATGGCGCCTATGCTGCGCAATTTGGCGATAATCTCGACCACATCTGCGGCGATCGTTTCTTGCGGTGCATCGTATTTTTTTGCCATAGCTGCGACGATGGCTTCTATAGTAGTGGGCGACTTCAATGCTTCTATGATAAAGGCGGCAGTGCCGTTGCTCCGCACTATTCCGGAAAAGCCCTCCGTTGCCACCATAGTATGCTGGCCGTCGGCCGCATAGGTGACGAAGGATTCTTTCAACTTCATAGTATGCTCCTCACTTTATTTGCTCACAGCAACACAAACGAGCGCGCCTCTGCTGCCTGTAAAAACATAGACCTTTGTCAGCTGCTCCCATCGCAGGGCCCTAAAACAAAAGGATGTTTTCTTCTTTTGAGCAGTGTGCGCTTTATGTTTACATTTTAGCACACTATTGTCCCCCCCACAAGTTTTTTATATTTTTATTTTTTATCCTTCGATCTCTCAGCCCTTTTCCCGAAAAAAACTGCCACAATGAAACGGTGATCTGTTTTACTCTGCTTTTTTCTGCTTGCGGGGTCGAGTTAAAAACGACAAAGGAGCAGGGTCGCTCCCTGCTCCTCACGCAAACTCTCATTTCTCGCTCTTCAAGGACATTCAGCCGCGTCGTCAGCTGTATCGCCGCCGCTGGCAAAGATGATATCGTTGGCTTCGATATAGATGATCTCCATCTCCGGTTTTTCATACTTTTCTTTTTCGTTTTCCACGATCCGCCCCTCCTATTCTATACCTTGTTATCTTTACTCCTTTGAAACGATAGGCGCAACACTCCGCCTGTTTCAAAGCACGGACCTTTGATGTAAGTCGCCGTCCCCGCTGTCCTGCGATTTCCTTCTTGCAGCTCGGACGTGCAAATAAACAGAAATAACTTCACTAAGTGCTGCTCTACGCGACAGGAAACTTTCGTTCTCCTCTTGCCGCTGCTCGTGAATACATACTGCAAGATCACGCGCTCAACGGGCTTTGTGTCTATATTCTATCACATAATTACCCCCCCGCAAGATTTTTTTACTTTTTTTAAGTACGTTTTCTCGTTGTCTTTTTAAAAGTTCAAAAGCTGTGGGATAGTGAGGCTGTATGTTACGTTCACAAGTTTTGCGCAAGCAAAAACACCGCCTCATCAGACATGAAGCACATCCAAAAGAAGTCAGCTTTTGAATTACACATCACTGATAGCGGCTGCTCTTTTTGCGCAAAAAAATACGACCCCGAGAGGTCGATGATTTTTGGTGGCGGCGCACGGATTTGAACCGCGGACACTGCGGGTATGAACCGCATGCTCTAGCCACCTGAGCTACGCCGCCGCATGGAGCTGATGACCAGGATTGAACTGGTGACCTTATCCTTACCAAGGATACGCTCTGCCGACTGAGCTACATCAGCAAATGGTTGCGGGGGTCGGATTTGAACCGACGACCTTCGGGTTATGAGCCCGACGAGCTACCAGCTGCTCCACCCCGCGATGTTTTTTGGTGGAGAGGGTTGGATTCGAACCAACGAAGCGAAACGCGGCAGATTTACAGTCTGCTCCCTTTAGCCACTCGGGAACCTCTCCGTCAACAACAGAGTCAATTATAGCGTATAACCTCTGGCTTGTCAACAGTAAAATTAGTTTTTTTGCCTTGCTCCTTCTTCGTAAAGCACCAGCGGCGGCAACACTTCGAGGCCCATGCTGCCTCCCTTCACTGCCTCCAGCAAAAAGAGCCAAGCCGGCTTCTTCACATCGCTGTGCAGAAAGCGCAGCCTTTTAGGCATCAGCCCCTGCTCCCGCAGCAGTTCTAAAGTTTCCAGCAGCCGCTCCGGCAATTGGCAAAGAGCAAAGCGTCCTCTAAAACGCACTGCCCACGCCGCCGCAGCTATGAAGTCCGCCAAATTGCCCCGCACTTCGTGACAGGCGGCGGCGCCTATCTGTCGCTGCCGCCCTGCTTTTCGATAGGGCGGATTGGCCACCGCCAGATCGAAACTTTCGGGAGGCAGCAGCTCTCGATAAGCGGCCGCATCGCCCTCTATGAACAGTGTTTGTTCTGTCAATTCGTTGAGCTCGGCGCTGCGACGAGCCAAGTCCAACACCCGAGGGTTGATGTCCAATCCTGTAACGTGGGCCGCCCCTCTCGCCAAAAGCAACAACGAAACGGCGGCAGTGCCGCAGCCCAGCTCCAACACTTTTGCTCCGTGCACCAGGTGAGCGAAGCGGGCCAACAGCACCGAATCGGTGGTGAAAGGAAATTCGGCGCTGCTTTGAAAAATTTTATATCCACAGCCGGGCAAATAATCCAGACGCAACCCTTCTTCGGTCATGGACTAAACTCCCGCTTGTTCGGCCGCCACCACTTCGTCCCATTCTACTTGGATCACATTGTTGGGCGACAACTGCACGCTGGCAGTGTGGCCTGCTCTGTTCACGCCCACCACCTTGCCCTCGCCCAAAGGTGTGGCCACCATAGCCCCCAAGCGGGGAGCTTCAGCTTTATCTCTGCGCCCTTTGGCCGCATTGGCCTTGCTGTAATTTTCGCTCTCGTACTTCAAGCAGCACAGCAGGCGGCCGCAGATGCCGGAAATTTTTGTGGGGTTGAGACTGAGATTTTGTTCTTTGGCCATGCGGATGGACACAGGTTCGAAGTCGCTCAAAAAAGTGGCGCAGCAAAGAGGCCTGCCGCAGCAGCCGATGCCTCCCAGCATTTTCGCCTCGTCCCGTACCCCTATCTGCCTTAGCTCGATGCGAGTGCGAAAGACAGCGGCCAAATTTTTCACCAATTCTCTGAAATCCACCCGGCCGTCGGCGGTATAGAAAAAAGTGATCTTGTTCACGTCGAAGGTGAAGTCCACATCCACCAGTCTCATGCCCAAGCCCAAATTTTTGATCTTGCGCAAGCAGATGTTGAAGGCTTCTTTTTCCCGCACTTTATTGTCTTCCAGTTGTCGATCGTCTTCGGCCGTGGCCTTGCGGATCACCTGCTTCAACGGACTCGTGATGCTGCTCTCTTCCACCTCTTTGGGGCCCAGCGCCACCCAGCCGTATTCCACGCCCCTTGCTGTCTCCACTATCACCGGGTCGCCTTTGGCCACGCCGGTGTCGCCGGGATCGAAATAATATATCTTGCATGCTCTTTTAAAGCGCACTCCCACTACGGCAGGCATGTTATCCCTCCTTCAGGCATTGATCTATGCGTAAAAACATTTGTTCCAAAGCCAGCCTCACGCCTACGCTCCCCGCCAGCTTTTCTCCCAGCTCAAAAGCCGCCCCGTAGGCCCGCCGCACCGCAGCTCGGGGGAAACGCCGGGCCAAAGCGTCCAGTCTAGCTTTTTGATCTTTATTGTAGATGCAGGCAGCTGCCCCATCCTGCAACAATAAAACATCGTGGAAAAGCTGACAAAAAGTGAGGGCCAAAAGCAGGCCCTGGGGCCGCTTGTGATCGCCCAAGCGAAAAGCCGCCATTTGGCTGAAAGGGTAGTGCAGAGGCAGCTCTTCCAAATAAGCGAGGGCCGTTTCCCGCAGAGCCGGGCCGTTGGGTCCGCCTCTCTCTTCTTCTGCCCCTTCCTTCCCGCCGTCTGCAAAAGTGCTCGGGCTGTACAACTCCAACGCCAAGCCGAGAGAGCCCTCGGCCAAGGGCGCCACGATGCGGGCCTCTTCTGCCGGGATCTTTTTGGCGATCAGTTCCTCTATCAGCACCTCTTCGGGAAGAGGTGCGAAGTTGAGCTGCACGGCCCTGCTCCTTACGGTGCTCAGCAGACGGCTGGGCCTTTCCGCCACCAAAACGAAGAGCCAGCCCGCCGCCGGTTCTTCTAAAAGTTTCAGCAGCGCTCCCCCTGCCTCCCGGGACATTTTGTCGGCGTTGTTGATGATGCACACCTTGGCGGGAGAAAGAGCGGGAGCGAAGCTCCCCTGATCTTTCAGGGCATCGATCTGCACGATGCTGATCTCCGTGGTGGCTTTGGAGTCGCCGAAGACACCTATGTCTATATAGATAAGATCGGGATGGGCTTTGATGTAATTTCCGTCGGCAAAATTCAGCAAACGGCAGGAAGCGCAGCGGCAGTCCTCGTCTCTGCCCCCGTTCAGGCACAGCACGCTGCGGGCGAATTCTCCCGCCAACAGCCGCTTGCCCACGCCGGCGGGCCCGGCAAAAAGCAGAGCGTGAGGCCGCTCTTGTCTATCCAAAAAAGCTTCCAAAAATTTTTTTACAGGCTCCTGCCCCAAAACTTTCCGCCACATGGTCTAAGCCTCGGGAGGCAGCAGCGGCTCCAACACTTCGAGCAGCCTCGTCTTCACTTCTTCTTCGGCAGCCAAGGCATCCACGATGCAATGATCTTTTTTACCTTCGGCAAGAGCAAGAAAGCCTTTGCGTAAAGCCAGCTGCAATTTTAGACCGGCGTCCTCGTAGCGGTCGCTGAGGCCCCTCTTCTTCCTTCTTTCCAAAAGAGCGGCGGGAGGTGCGTCCAAAATAAGGGTGATATCGGGAGCCAAGCCGCCTGTGGCATAAGCATTGAGGGCGGCCAGCTGTTCGATCTCCGCCGGGCTCTTGCCTGCGGCATAGCCTTGATAAACTAAAGTGGAAGCGCTGAAGCGATCGCAGATCACTATCTGTCCCTCGTCCAAAGCCGGCCTCAGCAATTTTTCCACATGCTCGCTGCGGGCGGCAAGATATAAAAGGGCCTGAGTGGCGGTGTTGAGAGGCAATGTTGCATCCAGCACCAACTGCCGCACTTTTTCGGCAAAATTCGTGCCCCCCGGCTCCCGAGTGAGCAGCACTTTATAGCCTCTCTGCTCCAAAGTTTTTTTCAAAAGGGCGGCCTGGGTCGATTTTCCCGTGCCGTCTATGCCCTCTAAGGCGATGAACAGGCCTTTTTTCATGGCATGACCTTTCTGTTTTTCCCTCTCACCTTATCACCCGCAGCGTGGCGAGGCTCGCATCCCGCGGGCCGCTCACCTTCAGGCCCAGAGCCAAGTGTTTTTCACAATAAGACGCCACTTCGCCGGTGACCTTTTCTCCCGGCAGCAGCACCGGGATGCCCGGGGGATAGAAGCTTACGGCTTCGCCGCTGATGCGGCCGCTAACTTTCTCCCAAGGCAGGCTCTCCTGAGGAGCATAAAAAGCTTCTCGGGGCGACAGCAGCACTTCCGGCTGCGGCAGCTGCCATTCTGCTCCCGCCGGGGGCAGAGGAGCTCTGCCTGCGGCGGCCAAATTTTTGAAGCAAGCGACGATCCGCTCCGCAGCGGCTGCAAAGGCCGGGCCGTCGTCGCCGGCGGTGACCCAAAACAAAACATTTTCTCGATCGGCCAATTCTACTGCCACTTTCTCTTTACGCAAAGCGGCGGCTGCTTCGGGGCCGGTATAGCCTAAAGCCGCACAATTCACCGTCACTTTGGTGACATCTAAGGCAAAGGGCGCGGCCGCCTCTTCCGTCAGCACTTTCACGCCCGGCAGAGCCGCCAAAATTTTTCTCAAACGAGAAGCTGCCTCTACCGCTGCCTCCGCCATAGCTCTGCCTTTTTGCGCCGCTTGCCGCACTGCTTCGTCCAACGATGCCAAAAGATAATAATTGGGACTGGTGGTGCCTAAAAGGCTCATGGCCGCAGCCACTCTGTTCACGTCCGCCCGTCCCTTTTTCACCAAGAGCAGGCTGGCCTGAGTGAGGGCCGATAACGACTTATGGGTGCTTTGAGCGCTGATGTCGGCGCCGCAAGCCAAAGCCGAAGGGGGCAGCTGGGGGCTGAAGCCGAGATGAGCGCCGTGGGCCTCGTCCGCTAAAAGCAAAGCGCCGTGACGATGACAACAAGCGGCGATGGCCTTAAGATCGGCGGCCAGACCGTAATAAGAAGGGCTGGTCACCAGCACTCCTTTGATCTTTTTATCGGCGGCCAAAGCGGCGGCGACGGTCTCTGCCTTCACCTGAGCGGGCAGAGAAAAAGAAGCGAGAAATCCCGGCTGCACATAGACCGGCTGCAACCCCGCCAAGATGAGCCCGGCTGCTACGCTGCGGTGGGCATTGCGGGGCAATAAAATTTTTTCGCCCGGCTCGAAGGCTCCCAACAGCATGGCTTCGATGGCCTGGGTAGTGCCGTTGGGAGAAAAGAAAGCGGCATCGGCCCCGTACACCCGGGCGGCCGTTCTTTGACCCGCAGCCAAATAGCTCGCGGGGCTGTGGATGTCGTCCAATTCGTCCGTCAAAGAAACGTCGACGGCGAGAGCGGAGCCCAAGAGACGGCGCAGCGAAGGAGAGGCGCCCCGCCCTCCCTTGTGGCCGGGAGTGTGGAAGGGATAGACCTCTTCCTTTTTATAGCGCTCCATGGCCTCCAGCAGGCTCGGCTCTTCTGTCATCCTCTCTGCGACCTCTCTCTTTAAAAATTTTTGCAAGGATTTTTTTGAACGTATCACTTTTATTATATCACAAAAAGATGAAGGCTGCCTTCCCCGAACTTTCTCATCTGCGGCAAAAAGAAAACTCCGGGGACCGCAGGGCCTCCCGGAGAAAATATTTTTTTAAAAGACTAAGGCTCACAGGCCCAAGCCGGGGGCTGCTTCTTCCCACACCACGAAGCGAGCCTTGGAAAAACCGTTGAAGGTAGTGGCGGAGGCGGAAGTGTAGGCACCGCACTCCGGCACCAAAAGTTTGTCGCCCACTTCCAAAGGAGCGGTCATCCGCCCTCTGAACATGATGTCCAAAGAATCGCAGCTGGGGCCGGCGAAAGTGGCGGCCACTCGGTTGCGTCCTTCTTTGAAGCTGAGGAGCTTGAAGTCCCACTGGTCGAAGAGCACGCCGGAGAAAGTTCCGTAGAGGCCTTCGTCCAAAAAGTACCAAGGCTGCCCGCCCCGTTCGTTGCTGCCGATGACAGAGCAGATGAGATTGACGGCGGTGCCGCAAATGTAGCGGCCGGGTTCGCACCACACCTCCGCCCGCGAAAAATCTTCGTCCAAACGGGCGCGTATCTGGCGCAGCATCTCCCTGAGATTGAAACGCACCTTGTGCTCGGGGATGGGGAAGCCGCCGCCTATATCCAACACCCGCAGGGGCAGGCCCGCTTCCTCCGCTTCTTCGAAAAGCTGAGCGGCCAAGTCCATCCCCTGCAGATAGGGATCGGCGGTGATGGTCTGACTGCCGACGTGAAAGGCGATGCCGGCCATGTCCAGCCCCGCTTCTTTCGCCTGCAGCATCAGGCCCAAGGCTTGCTCTTTGGGAGCGCCGAATTTTTTGTTGAGGTCCACGTGGGCGGAAGAATTGTCGATGCGCAGACGCAGAAGCACGGTGGCTCCGGGGCAGGCCTTTTTGATCTTGGCGATCTCGGAGGCGCTGTCGAAGGTCATCTTCCGCACCGAACAGTCGCAACAGGCCGCAAGGCCCGCTTCCGTCTTCACCGGGTTGGCGTAGATGAGCCGCTCCCCTTCGATGCCCATGGCCGCCAACGTGCGGATCTCGCCGTCGCTGGCTACGTCGAAGCAGGAGCCCGCTTCTTTCAAAGTTTGTAAAATAGCAGGATGTGGGTTGGCCTTGATGGCATAATGTACCTTTACTTTGGGCAGGTACTTGCGCAAGAGAGCATAGTTGCGTTTGATCTGATCGACCGAAAGCACCAGGAGGGGCGAGCCGTAGGCTGCCGCCAATTTTTCCACGGCCTCGCGGCCGATCTGGAAAGACTCCGCTGTTCTCATTGCTTACCCCCTTCCCGTCCGTTATTTTTATCGCTCATATGATTGTACCATAAAATCACGAAAGTACAATAGGAAAAGGGCTTGCATCGCGATTTTTTTGAGAAGAAAGAAAGCCTTCGGCCGCCACGGCGTTTTGCGGCTGTTTTTGCCGAAAAACGCAGAAAAAAAGGCAGCCGCTTGCGGCGACTGCCTTCAAAAAATTTTTTGTCGAAAACTTTCGCGGGCTTATTTTCCCGCGGGCCCGATCACATCGCAGCCCATATAAGGCCGCAGCACCTCAGGCACGATCACGCTGCCGTCTTCCTGCTGATAGTTCTCCAAAATGGCGGCCACCGTGCGGCCCACAGCCACGCCGGATCCGTTCAGCGTGTGGACGAACTCGGGCTTGGCCTTCGGCTCTCTTCTGAAACGGATGTTGGCTCTTCTGGCCTGAAAATCCAAAAAGTTGGAGCAGCTGGAGATCTCTCTGTAACAGTTGGCTGCCGGCAGCCACACTTCCAAGTCGTAAGTGGTGGCGCTGCTGAAGCCTAAGTCGCCGGTGCACAGCCGCACAACGTGATAGGGCAGGCCCAACTTTTGCAAAACAGCTTCCGCATCCCTGGTGAGGCTCTCCAAAGCGTCCCACGATTCTTCCGGCTTGGTGAATTTCACCAGCTCCACTTTGTTGAACTGGTGCATCCTGATCAGCCCTCGAGTGTCTTTGCCGGCGGCCCCGGCCTCGGCCCTGAAGCAGGCGCTGTAAGCGGTATACTTCAAAGGCAGAGCGGCCCCGTCCAAGATCTCGTCCCGATGATAATTGGTCACCGGCACTTCCGCCGTGGGGATCAGATAACTGTCACCGTTCTCTAATTTATACATGTCTTCGGCGAACTTGGGCAATTGCCCGGTGCCCTGCATGCTGGCGCCGTTGACGATGAAGGGTGGGAAAAATTCCGTGTACCCGTGCTCTTGGGTGTGGGTGTCGAGGAAGAAATTGAAGACCGACCGCTCCAAGCGGGAGCCCAGCCCCTTATAGAAAACGTAGCGGGCCCCGCTCACCTTCACGCCCCGTTCGAAATCCAAAATGCCCAAAGCTTCGCCTATCTCCCAATGAGGTTTGGGCGCAAAAGAAAATTTTCTGGGCTCGGACCAGGTCCTGATGACGGGATTGGCGCTGTCGTCTTTGCCCACCGGGGTATCTTCCGCCGGGATGTTGGGGATGAGGAGGAGGATCTCTTTCAGCCGCTGCTCGATCTCTTTCAGAGCTCTGTCGTCGGCAGCGATCTTATCGCCGATGGCCCGCACTGCCAGCTGCTGCTCTGTGGCGTCCTGCCCGGCCTTTTTCAAACGGCCGATGGCCATAGAGGCGTCGTTGCGCTCTTTCTTCAGGGCCTCCACCTGCTGAGTGAGTTCTCTGCGCTCTTTGTCCAGGGCGAGAAATTCGCCGAGGTCCAGAGTGCCGTTGCGTTTTTTTACCGCTGCGATCACCAGTTCGGGATTATCCCGCACAAATTTCATATCTAACATGCTGCAACCTCCGATCTTTCGGCGTTTTTCTCAATCTTTGACGGACAGATAACGGATGGCGGAGATGGCCGCCTTCTGCCCCTGGCCTGCGGCCCGGTTGCACTGCCAAGGCTGGCCGGTGCAGTCGCCGCCGGCGAAGACTCCTTCGATGTTGGTCTGAGCCTGATCGTCCACCAAGATGCTGCGCCCTCTTATCTGCAGCTCGGGGAGGAAACTGCTGGGAGGATCGCTGGCCCTGAACATGAAGACCGCCGCCACGTTGAAATATTCGCTGTTGGTGTAGATGCCGGTCACCGAGTCGGTGCCGGTGATCTCCGTAGGCGGCTCCAAGATCACGCTCACGTTTTTGCCGTGGGGCTGCTCGAAATCGTTGTAGCGGGGGAAGAGATAAACATGCTCGCAGAGCTGCGCCAGATATTCGATCTCCGCCGTGGCATCGGGCACCGTGGCTACCGCCGCCACTTTTTTACCTTTGAAAGCTGCCCCGTCTCTGGTGGCGCAGTAGCTGACGCCCTTGCCCAAAAATTCCGTCTCGCCCGGCAGCAGATCGCTGCGGGAGATGCCGGTGGCCAAGATCACCGCATCGGCACTGTATTGACCGGTGGGGGTGCCCAGCAGGAAACCTTCCTCCGTTTCCTCCAAGGCGACGATCTTTTCTTCCACCACCTTCACATCCGTTTGCCTAAGATGCGCTACGAAAGTGTCCATCAATTTGTCTCCCGACAGATCGGGCAGGCCCAGATAGTCGGTTATTTTGGCCACGCTCCGCAGCCGGGGGCTGAAGCCGTGAGCTTCGAAGAGGATGACCTTTCTTCCTTTGCTTTGAGCGGTGACGGCTGCGCTGATCCCCGCGGGACCGCCGCCGATCACGGCGATATCGTAATCCATATTTTTCCCTCCCGAAAACGGCAGATTGAATTAAAGAAATATATTTTCAAGTTAAAGCCATTATATCACAGAAAAGAGCAAAGGAAAAGGCGCTTTACCTCTCTCGCCGTCTAAAGCAAAACAGCGACGTTCCCGTATCTTCGGCTTTTTCGGAAAAGAGCGGAGCGTGAGACTTCTCCGATCCGAAAAAAATTCAAAAGAAAAAGGAAGAGAGCTTCTTCCTTTCTTTCACCGCTGTACCGAAACGATCCCCTCTCTTTTTTCGGCGTTGATCTTTTCGGCCTTGCGTCTGTTTTCATTTTTTGCAACGACTGCCCCACCGGATCCTAAAAAGATCTCGAGCTCAGCGGGCAAGCTTATAGACTGCATATTGATCGAGGCTGACGCCGTTTGCTTTTGCAGCTTCCGCCAGATCGCGATGCAGGTCTTTAGGTATGCGGAGCAACAGCCTTCCGCTATATTCCCGCCGAGCCTTATATTCCTCCAAAGTAACGGTCTCGGCCGGTTCTTCCTCTTCTGCTGCGGCAAAAGCGGCTGCTTCCTCCGGTGTCGGTTTTTCCGGCGGTCTTGCGTCAATCTCGGCGATGCGACGGCGAATCTCTTCCGGGAGCGCTCTGTGTTTCATATCGATACCTCTCAATACTTGATATTAGTGCGAGTGTTGATCTCCACCACAGTTATGATTATATCATCCTTTTCCCATGTGAATAAAATGCGATAATGGTCTATTTTACAGCGGTAACGATTTTTTGCTCCTTCCAAACGGACGATATCTCCCTCCCATCGGGAAAGCCGATCAAGCGCCTTATAAAGCTTTCTGCGGGTATTGGCATCTACTCCGTCAAGATACTTCTGCGCCCGCTTTTTCAGCTTTATTTGCATAGGCTCTACCTCCTCGATCGATTATATGATAGCACATATGCCAGCAAACATCAATGCTTCGCTGTATACTATTCGATTTGGAGCGATCGCTTTACCTTATGGGAACAAAAATATTAAACCCCACAATGCCGTCCTCCCCCTTGTTTTGAACCTGCTTGTGCAGGTGGGTACCTTCCCGGCGCGCGCAAACTTCCACTGAAAAGCGTGAGGCCTGTTTTTGGACGCCGGAGCATCAGGTTCCCTAGGTCAGTGTGTTGGCTCAAAACCTATGGGGTGCCGTAACGAACACCGCAGGGACTAATATGCGCTTTCGCGCTCTGCTTATATCATAACAAAACGGGAGGCATTTTTCAACGCCCCCCGTCAGAAATTGTCAGCTTAAACAAGTTTTGCCCCGCTTTCGAAAAGCCGCACTTTTATTTGAAGAGACTCTTAGTTTTTTGAGCCCGCTCACAGCTTCACGGCTCTATGGCTTTGACACCTTCTTCGTCCAAAGCCAGGACATGATAGCGGCAGGCTTCTCCTTCTCCCCGGAAGGCGGCGCACATAGCCTCGCCGATGGCCGCTCCGTCCGCAGCCGCCGGGGCGTAGGCCAAGACGGTGCTGCCGGCGCCGCTGATGATGGCTTGATAAGCTCCGGCCCCCACGGCGGCGTCGAAAACTTTTTGCAGCCCCGGGATGAGGTGGGCCCGGTAGGGCTGATGCAATTTATCTTTTAAAGCTTCTTTCAGCAAGTCCCCTCTGCCCGCAAGCAGGGCCGCTGTCAAAAGAGCAGCGTGAGAACTGTTGAAAACGGCATCGGCGTGAGGCACTGCTTTGGGCAGGGCCTGCCGAGCCAAAGCGGTGCTCAATCTACGCTCGGGCACCACGGCGATGAACTTGAGCGGCGCCGCGATCTTCAATTTAAGACTGTGCACCTCTCCCTCTGCGTCCTTATAGCCCACTACGAAGCCGCCGTAAAGAGCGGGGGCCACGTTGTCCGGGTGCCCTTCGATCTCGGTGGCCATGGCCAAAAGAGTTTCGTTGTCGCAGGGGCGGCCCAAAAGGCAGTTGGCGGCATAAAGGCCGGCCACGATGGCGCTGGAGCTGGAGCCGAGGCCTCGGGAGAGAGGGATGTTGTTCACCATCTCCACCTTGAGGCCGATCCTTTCTCCGCCGGTGTATTTATTCCACAAGCGCAGGAAAGAAGCAAAGGCCAAATTGCGGCCGTGGGGCTTCAAGGTGTCGGCCCCCTCGCCCCGCACCTGCAGTTTGAGACCGGGCTCGTCTGTGACTTCGTAGGTGGTGATGTTGTAATAAGTCAGAGCCAAGCCCATGCAGTCGAAGCCGGGCCCGCAGTTGGCAGAAGTGGCCGGCACTCTGACTGTGATCTTTTTTGCAGGCAGCGCCGCCCGATAAGCACCTTCCATAGGCTTTTCTCCTTAATCCAAAGTTCTGTCTTCTACCCTGATCACCGTGCACACTTTCTTCACCATGGGCAGCACCGAAAGGACCTGCACCGCCGTGGCCAAGTTGGTCTCGGGCACGCTGTGGGTGATGACCACTACTTCGGCGAATTCGTCGCCCTTGCGATTTTTTTGCAGAACATTGCGCAGGCTGACATTTTGCGCACCGAAGGCGGCGGCGATGGCGGCCAGAGCGCCGGGCTGATCGGCCACCTTCATGCGGATGTAGGTGGGATAGTGCATCTTATCCGGCGGACAGAGCCGTTTTTCTTCAAAGCAGCCGCAGCCGATGCGGCCGGTGCTGTGACGAAGGATGTTGCGGGCCGTTTCGATGATGTCGCCGCAGACGCTGCTGGCAGTGGGATAACGGCCTGCCCCCAGGCCCAAGAACATGGCTTCGCCGATGGCGTCCCCTTGGATGAAGACGGCGTTGAAGACGCCGTTCACCGAGGCCAAAGGATGATCCATGGGCAGCATGGTGGGCTGCACCGCCACACTGACGCCGTACTTGGGCCCGTTTTTGGCCAAAGCCAAAAGCTTCACCACATAGCCCATGTCCTGAGCGTATTTGATATCGCAGGCTTCGATCTTTTCTATGCCCTCGATGTGCACGTCTTCCAAAGAGACCCGCGTGTTGAAGGCGATGGAAGAGAGGATGACGATCTTGCGGGCTGCGTCCAGACCGCCCACGTCGGCAGTGGGATCCGATTCGGCATAACCTTTGGCCTGAGCTTCTTTCAAAACGGCATCGTAATCCAGATGCTCGTCCTGCATCTTGCTGAGCATGTAGTTGGTGGTGCCGTTGACGATGCCCATGATGGACTTGATCTTGTTGGCCGCCATGGAAGTTTTCAGAGGACTGATGATGGGTATGCCTCCGCACACGCTGGCCTCGAAGAGCAGGTCCAACCCTTTGGCTTGGGCCAGCTCCAGCAGTTCGCCGCCGAATTTGGCGATGACGTCTTTATTGGCGGTGACTACGTTCTTGCCCTGCTCTAAAGCTTTTTGGATGAATTCTTTGGCGGGATGCTCCCGGCCGATGAGTTCTACCACGATGTCGATACGGGGATCGGTCAACACATCGTCTGCCTCGGCAGTATATTCGTAGCCGTCGCCGAATTCTTTTTTCACGGCCTCCAGCTGGCGGTCGCAGATCTTCAGCACCCGCACCGGCAGCCCCACCTTTTTGGCGATATCGGAAGCATTTCTTTCCATCACCTGCAGCACGCCGCCCCCTACGGTGCCGGCGCCCAACAGGCCTACATTGATACAGTCTTTCATCTTCATACCTCGTTCAAGGATCGATAAGGCCCGGGGCTCTCGCGACCGTTGCCCTTCGTTATTTCAAAACGGCGGCAAAGGAGCGTCGCTCAGCGCCGGTCCAGCACCTGCAGGCGGGTCACCCCGTCGATCTTGCGCAGTTCGTCCAAAAAAAGCTCCGTTTCTTTTTTCACGTCGCTCATGTCTACGGCCATGGCCACACCTACCTGCCCCTGCACCGGCAGCCCCTGGTTGATGAATTCCAGCTGAGCTCCTTCGGCCGCCAGATAAGCGATCACATTGCACATGCTCTGCAGATCTTGATCCATGGAAAAATAGAGGGTGATGATCCGCTCCAGCCCCGCCTTATCGTAGGGGAACACATCGTCCTTATATTTATAGAAGGCACTGCGGCTCACGTTCACCTTTTTCACCGCTTCGTTGATGGTCCGCACCCGGCCCATGCGCAGCATCTCTTTGCCTCTGATAGTTTTCTTCACCGCTTCCGGCAGCACTGCCGCACTCACCAGAAAAAGTTCTCTGTTCTCGGCCATGATCTTTTCCTCCTTGTTTTTATCCTCATGTAGGTCGTCACAGGTCATAACTTATTCTATCACTGTCTTTCGTCAAAAGACAATATTTTTTTCTTTCACATGAACGAGCCGTCGTCCCCGCCTGAAGGGCAAAGCATTTTTCTAAGACTTCTTTTCCAAATGCCCGGCCTTGATCTTGGGCTCGCTGCCCGCCAAAAGGCGCTCTATATTGGCTTTGTGCCGCAGCACCACGATGAAGGCCGCAAAAAAAGCGAAGGCCAGATAAGGGGGCGGATAAGAAAAATACCACGCAGCCGCAGGAGCGGCACAGCCGGCGATGATGCTGCCCAAAGAAACGTAGCGGGTGGCGAGCACCAAAGCCAGCCACACCGCCACCGCCACAGCGGCGGCCTTGGGCATCAAAAAGAGGAGCAGGCCCACGCCGGTGGCCACTCCCTTGCCTCCTTTCAGCCCCAAAAACGCGGAAAAATTGTGGCCCAAAAAAGCGCCGAGGGCGCACACCGCTTCTAAAACGGGAGCGGCGAACAGCCAGCGGACCGCGGCCACGGCGATGACGCCCTTGGCGATGTCGCAGAAAAGCACCAGAGCGGCAGGCAGAGGCCCAGCGGTGCGGAACACATTGGTGGTGCCGATATTGCGGCTGCCTACGCTCCTGATGTCGATGCCGTAAAGAGCCTTGCACAGCCACAGCCCGCTGGGGACGGAGCCGCACAGGTGGCCGGCGATGAAGCACAGCACGATCGCGTAGATATCGGTGTCGCAAACAGTGAGCATGAAGACCTCCTTCGAGGCGAAAAAATATTTTCGGGGAAGGCGTGAGCCCCGAGCTTTTTACTTTGGCCTCACTCTTCTTCCTCTTTGCCCCGGATGATGAGGCGGATGGGGGTGCCTTCGAAGCCGAAGGCTTCCCGCAGTTTGTTCTCGATGTAGCGCTGATAGGAAAAATGCATCAGCTCCGGTTCGTTGACGAAGATGACGAAGGTGGGCGGTTTGATCTTCACCTGAGTGGCGTAGAGGATCTTCAACCGCTTCCCCTTGTCGGTAGGGGGCGGGTTGGTGGCCGCCGCATCTTCCAGCAATTGGTTCAACAGAGCAGTGGTGATGCGCTGAGAGCTTTGCTCCGCCACGTAGAAGATGAGTTCGGGCAGACGGTGCAGCCGCTGTTTGGTGAGAGCCGAAACATAGGCCACCGGAGCATATTGAGTGAAGATCAATTCTTTGCGCAAGTCTTCCGTATATCTTAAAGTAGAATTCGTGTCCTTCTCGTAGAGGTCCCACTTGTTCACCACCAAGATGAGGCCTTTGCCCGCTTCGTGGACATAACCCACGATCTTTTTGTCCTGATCGGTGACGCCCGCTGTGGCATCGATCACCGCCAGCACCACATCAGAGCGGTCCACCGCCCGCAGGGAGCGCATCACGCTGTATTTTTCGATGGGCTCGTCCACCTTGCCTTTGCGGCGCATCCCCGCCGTATCGATGAAAAGGTAGTGCCGGCCGTTTTTCACCACCGGCGTATCGATGGCGTCCCGGGTGGTGCCGGCCACATCGCTGACGATAGAGCGCTCCTGCCCCACCAAAGCGTTGAAGATGGACGACTTGCCCACGTTGGGCCGGCCGATGAGGGCCACCTTGATCTCGTCCTCGTCTTCTGCAAGGTCTTCATCATTTTCCGGCGGGAATTCGGCCGTCACCGCTTCCAAAAGCTCCCCCAGCCCCAGCCGATTGGCTGCGGACACTGCCAAAGGCTCGCCGATGCCCAAATTGTAAAAGTCCCACACGTTCAGTTCCTGCTTGGGGGAATCTACTTTATTCACGCAGAGGACGATGGGCTTTTTCGACTGCCGCAGCAGTTTGGCCACTTCTGCGTCTTCTTCGCTGATGCCGCTGCGGGCGTCGCACACGAAGAGGATCACGTCGGCTTCGGCGATGGCGATCTTGGCCTGCTGGCGGATGTTGACGGCGATGGTGTCGCTGTTCATGATCTCGATGCCGCCGGTATCCACCACCATGAATTCCCTGTCCAGCCATTGGGCGGCGGCGTAGAGCCGATCCCTGGTGACGCCGGGGGTATCTTCTACGATGGAGATGCGGCTGTTGGCGAAAATATTGAAAAGAGTGGACTTGCCTACGTTGGGCCGGCCCACGATGGCCACGATGGGTCTGGTCATAAGGTCTGACCTCCTGTCAGTGATCGATGCCGTTGCGGCTGTCGGCGCCTTTGTGGAAGTAGTGCTTCACTTCTTCCATGTCGGTCACAAGATCGGCGATCTTTATAAGTTCCGGGGGAGCATAGCGGCCGGTCAAGACCAGCTCGCACTTCTTTTTGTTTTCTCTCAAAAAAGAGCACACTTCCTCCGTCGGCAAGAGCCCGGCGTAGAGGACGATGTTGAGCTCGTCCAAAATAACGATGTCTGCCTCGCCTTTAACGATCGCTTCTTGGGCCTGCCGCCAGCCTTCGAGGCAGAGGCGAAGATCTTCCGGGTCGGGCTTTTTAAAATCCACGAAGCAGTCGCGCCCCACTTGTTTGATCTCAAAGCCGGGCAAAAAAGCCGCAGCCCGCACTTCACCGTAGTCGGGGTCGTCTTTCAAAAAAGAAAACATCACGGTCTTGAGGCCGTGGCCCGCCGCTCTGAAGGCCAGCCCCAGAGCCGCCGTGGTCTTGCCTTTGCCGTTGCCTGTGTATACCTGGAGCATCTCAGCCCTCCGTCAAAAGTTCGTAGAGTTGCCCGCCGCTCTTCACCGTATGCACGGAGAGCCCGCAGGCGGCGCAGCTTTCTTTGAAGGCCGCAAAAGTCATATCGTCCAAAAAGAGCCCGTCGTCGTTCAGCACCTGAGCCGGCAAGAGCAGCCTTTTTTCGGGGATATCCTGCGCGGCTTGCAAAATATCTCTTCCCGTCAAGAGGCCGCTGACGGTGACGCCCCCGCCGAAAAATTCATTTTTTACGCTGAGCAGGCGATGCTTGCTGCCCGTTTTGCCGTTGATCTTTTTCACCAAAGGCGCCAGCACCGGCCGGGCCAGCTCGCCGCACACCACCGCAGCGGGAGAGGCTGCGCTCCTTTCTCTTTTGCTTTTGTCGGCCCCCTCGGCCTCGCGCCATTCTTCTATAAAGAGGCGGCTGCTGCCTATGCCGTTCGCCAATTGAGGATAACCGTCGTAACTTTCTGCTCGGGGCAGGGGCTTTTGAGCCATAAGATAAAATTCGTCGCCCAAATAGACGAAGGTGCGGCCCGCGTGAAGGCGGCACTTTCTCTGCCACTTGCTCACTTCGGCGATGAGGGCGGCGGCGGAAGCTTTATCGAAACTTTTTAAAGGCGAAAGCTCTCCTCTGTGCCCCGTCAGCCCCACCGGCACCACGGCCATGTCGGCCACGCCGGGCCGTAGAGCGTACAGGTCTTCGAAAGTGCGGCGCAAGATCTCGCCGTCGTTGATGCCCGGGCAGCACACCACCTGGGTGTGGACGGTGACCCCCGCCGCCAGCAATCTGCCCAATTCTTCCATGAGCGCCCCGCCCCTGGGGCAGCCTAAAAGAGCGGCCCGCACCGTTGGGTCGGTGGCGTGCACCGACACATAAAGAGGCGAAAGATGTTCTGTTGCGATGCGGCGATGATCGGCGGGGCCCAGGTTGGTGAGGGTGATGAAGTTGCCGTAGAGGAAGCTCAGCCGGTAATCGTCGTCCCGCACGTAGAGGCTGGGGCGCAGCCCCCGGGGCAGCTGCTCTACGAAACAAAAACGGCAGCGGTTGGCGCAGGTGCGCACTCCGTCGAACACGGCGGAAGAAAAGACCAGGCCCAGGTCTTCGTCTGCTTCTTTGGCGATCTGCACCCTGCGGGTGCGGGCGTAGTTGCCGGCTAAGGTGAGCTCTGCCTCTTCTTCGGCTGCGGCGAAGCTCAGGTCGATGATGTCCCGCATGGGGACGCCGTTCACTGCCAGCAGCCGCTCGCCTGCCTGTATGCCGGCCGCCGCGGCCGGGCTGCCCGGCTTCACCTTGCAGATATAGCCTTCCAAAACTTTCACTCCCCGCGGCGCGCCTTCTTGGAAGAACCGCTGTCTCTCGTTTTTGCGGCGCCGCTTTTTCCGTCGATATAATTTTTAATTATAACATATGGCCCGTGAGAATAAAAGAAAAATCGCTCTCCCCCTCGAGGCCGGCCCTTTTTTGCAGCAGCTCCGCTCAAAAATTTTTTTCTGTTTTTTCGTAAGGCCGAGGCCCGGGGCTTTTGCTTTTTCTTTTTCGGCAAGAGCGGCGGCTTTTTGCTTCATCCTTTTGAGCGTGAACTTTTCTTTTTTTACACGAGGAGCGTGACTTTTGACTTGACTTTTTCGGCGCGGGGAGCGTGACTTTTAATTTTCTTTTTTACAGGGGGAGCTTCCTTGCGGTTGCCATTAGGCCCTATGTCCATATCTTCATAGGTGTGCTACAATAAGGAAAGAAGAGAGGCGCTTGCTGCGGCGGCAAACTGCCGCCGGCGGAGGCTATGTGAAGAGGAGGCTCTGTATGGAACTGCGTCAATTGGAATATTTTACCGCGGTAAATAAATTCAAGAATTATACCAAAGCAGCCGAATATCTTCACGTATCTCAGCCCACAGTCAGCATCGCCGTCCAAAAGTTAGAAGAAGAACTGGGCGTTCAGCTTTTGGAGAGAGATAATAAAAATATCGCCCTCACGGCCCCGGGCCGGGTCTTCCTTCAAGAGGCCGAAAAAATTTTAACAGCCGCAGAGCGGCTGTTAAAGATCATGGACGACTTAAGGCCGAGTGCAAAAAAACACCTGAAAGTGGCCTTCCCCTCCACCATCGGTTCTTGGTTGTGGAAAGAATTGCTGTACCGGTTCCCGGCGGCGCACCCGGATATCGAACCGGAGATCGAAGAGCACGGTACGGCAGAGATCATCCGGCTGCTGAAGGCGCAGGAGATCGAGATCGGCTACGGTGTCATCGGCCTGGCCGACGACGAAGAGATCGAGCATGAAGTCATCCGCCGCGGCCGGATGAAGCTGATCGTTCCGGCAGCTCATCCCTTCGCCTCTCTTGCTGCCGTGCCCATCGAAAAGCTGGCCGGGCAGCAGCTCATCATGTACGCTAAAGGGACCACCTATACGGAAAAACTTCTGCTGAGTAAATTGGCAGAGAAGAAGATCGCGCCGAAGTTGCTCTATGTGAGGGAGCAGTCGTCGGTCTTCGACATGGTGGCTCAAGAGTGCGGCTTGGCGGCTGTCTTGGACGACAGAGTCAGCGCCATTAGGGACAATCCCCGTCTCGTGTCCTTGCCTTTTGCCGACCCGATCGTATTCGATACGGGCCTCATCTGGAGCAAAAATAAGTTTCTGTCTGCCGCCGCAAGAAAGTTCAAAGATTTCATCATCTCCTGCAAGGAGCAAGATCGAAAATAGACGGGCTCATCATTTTAAACTGCCGCAAGAGGGCTGCCGCTCTTTTCGCGGCGGTTTTTTTCTGCCGAAACTGCTCTCGGCAAAATTTCTTCATAGTTTTCTGTAAATTGCAAGAACAAGTTGGACACCCCGCAGTAGAAATCTTGATCACAAAAACCTTGGTCATGGATGTACTCTGTAGAGTCATCCATGAGCGAGGCTGCCGCAGCCATCAGATCGCGTAAATGGCGTCCGGAAATTCGTCGAACATCTCTTCCGGCGTGCGGTATCCCAACTTTTTTCGCGGCCTGCCGTTCAGCAGCTCTGCTGCGATCAGGATATCCTCTTTGGTGTAGGCTTCCGGAGAGGCTCCCTTTGGCATTATCCGCTCTATTCACACCATTGAGTTCTTACTCATACCATTCTCTTTATTATATCCACGCACCGAATTCTTGTTTCATATGTAAGCTGTTAAATCTTACTTCCGGTTCAGATGCACAGTTTCTTTCATTGCAACAGAACAGGCCAAGTCGCCTAACACGTTACAGCAGGTGGCCCCCATATCGCAGAGGGTATTGACGCTGATGTAAACACCCATAATTCCTGGCGGCAACCCGGCAATGGCAGCCAGCGCTGCGAAAGAGGCGATAGCGCCGCCTGGGACGCCGGGCGTGCCGATGCTGAGCAATGTATTGCTCAGCAGGACAACAGCCAACATGCCGAAGCTGATTTTCACACCACAGGCGTTGGCAAAGAACACGATCATGAAAGACATAACGATAGACACAGCATCCATGTTGATGGTTGCCCCCAAGGGTAGGGCCAGTGCGGAGATTTCATTGGGGACATTAAGCTCGTCGGCACATCGCTTGCTGATGGGCAAGGTGGCCGAGCTGGAGCAGGTGCCAAAGGCGTTCAGTGCCGCAGGCATCACCTTTAGAAAGAACTGCCGAACGTCGCACTTACCAATTAGTTTCACTAAGCCGCCGTAGATAAGGAGAGTATAGAGGAACATGGTCACATACAAGGCTACCAATACCCCGCCCAACGCTAAGATAGTATCCGTACCATTGGCATAGATGACGGAAGCAATTGAACAAAAGATACCGACGGGCGTAAAGTACATCACAATACTGATAATCTTGATGGAGATGTCATTTACTGCCTCAGCTACCCTCACAAAGGGTTCTGCTTTTTCCTTCAGGGCAAGGCAGGTGATCCCAATGATGATAGCAAAGACCAGAACCTGAAGCATATTCCCGCCGGCGAAAGCCGCTATGGGATTTGCCGGTATCAGGTTTTGAATTGTATCCAAAAGGTTTGTAAAGCGAGTGGCTTCTACGCCGCCCTCCGCCATTTCGATCGTGACACCGGTGCCCAGGCTCAGAGCCCGGGGCAGAAAAAGCCCCAGCAGACTGGCCAGCATGGTGGTCGAAATATAATAAGTAACAGTCTGCACCCCTACGCGACCGGTAGCGGAAACGCTACCGATGTCCTTGATGCCAACGATCAGGGAGCAGAATACCAACGGGAAGATCATCATTTGGAGCGCATTCATATAGATCCCACTGAAAAGCTGTATGACAGGCAGTAAAAACTCATACCTGCCGGGCATGAAAAGACCGAACAGTACGCCTAAGATGAGTCCTGAAAGGATATACAAAGTAATATTAAGGTTGAGTTTCTTTTTCAAAGAGAACCCTCCTTCATCTGAAAATGTCATATTTTACACCGCGATGCGCTTAGATTCTTTCAGTGTTTCATTCATGCTGCCGGTGCGGTAACCCAGCAAGTCGAGGGTGACATAGGTAAAGCCGAAGGACTGAAACTGTCGGTAGACTTTTTCACGCACGTTCAGCAGCATTTCAAATTCCTCCGGCTGAATTTCGATTCGCGCAATCATTCCATGAATCCGCACCCGAACCTGATGAAATCCCGAATCCAGCAAAAGCTGTTCCGCCCTGTCCACCATTGACAGCTTTTCTTCGCTGATCGTCTCGCCGTAAACAAAGCGGGAGAACAGGCAGGCAAAGGACTGTTTGTTCCAGGTAGGAAGACCCAGCTTTTTCGACAGTTTGCGGATTTCTGTTTTCGTCAGTTCAGCTTCCCGCAACGGACTTTTTATTCCCAACTCTTTGACAGCGGTCAGACCCGGACGGTAGTCTCCGTTGTCGTCCATGTTGGAGCCTTCCGCTACTGCGTTAATTCCGTTTTGCTTTGCGATCTCCCATATTTTTTCAAACAGTTCATGTTTGCAAAGATAACAACGGTTTTTAGGATTTTGGCGAAATCCCTCTATGTCCAACTCCTCCGACCGGCAGACGAAATGGGTGATCCCGTGGGATGCGCAGAAGGCTTTCGCCTCGTCAAGCTCCCGTTTGGGGAACGAGCAGGACTGAGCCGTCACGGCAATCGCACGGTCTCCCAGCACCTGATGGGCAGTGTAGAGCAAGAATGTTGAATCCACGCCACCGGAAAAAGCAACGGCGACGCTGCCAAGAGAGCGCAGATCGTTTTGTAAGTTTTGATATTTTTCTGATAATTCCACCATATGTACCTCACGATCTACAACAGATCTGTGTGTACCATTTCGAGAAAATACCGCTGTACACGCATATCATCGTAAAGCTCCGGGTGAAACGCCGTGACAAGTCGGTTCCCTTGTCTTGCCGCTACAATGCGTTCATCCACCGCGGAAAGAACTTGAACCTCTGCACCGACGCTTGTTATATATGGCGCACGGATAAGGGTCAGGGGTAGTTTTCCGATTCCGACAAACTTAGCTTCAGCGGGATCGCTCATGCAGGAAACGCCGCTGCGGCACGGATGTCGGCTGGAATGCGCTCCGGCGCCATGACTGCGCAGGCGCCGGCTTCTTCCGCTATTTTGCCTGCTCGGGGGCGGTAACGTCCATGATGACGCCGCCTTTGAGCATCTGCGCTAAATTCTTGTTGAGTTCAAATCTGTTCTGTTCCATCATTTCTTATTCCTTTTTATTGAATCGTTCCGCCGCCGACCACTGTGTCGCAGTCATACAAAACGACCGCCTGCCCCTTGGTAATGGCTCTCTGTGGTTCGTCAAAACGGATCTTCAGCGTATTTTCATCAATCTGCAAAGCGGTTGCCCACTGTTCAGGCTGACGGTAACGAATTTTGGCTTTGAGCCGCATGGGACGTTCGATAGCCGGAACGGAAATCAAGTTGATGTCCGTTGCGGTGAGTTCCCGCTCATATAGTTTTGCGTTTTCTCCCAATGTAACGGTATTCTCAATAGGATCGACCCGCAGCACATACAGGGGAGCGGCGGAGGAAATGCCGAGGCCCTTACGCTGTCCGATGGTATAGCGGATGATACCGCTGTGACGACCGAGAACATTTCCGTCCGTATCGATAAAATTTCCGGGCGGGTAGTCGTGTCCGGTGTACCCCTCAATAAACTCGTCATACCGTCCGCTTTGTACAAAGCAGATATCCTGACTGTCGTGCTTCCGAGCGTTGACAAAACCCTGCTTTTCGGCGATCTCCCGTACCTGCGCTTTTTGAAGGTTTCCAAGCGGAAACAGGGTGTGCGCAAGCTGATCCTGCGTCATGGCGTACAGCACATAGCTTTGGTCTTTTCCGGAATCGACTGCCTTTTTAAGAAGATACTGCCCGGTAGCGACGTCTCGTTCGATCCGTGCATAATGTCCGGTCACCACGTAATCATAACCCAGTTCCTTTGCACGGCGGTACAACTTATCAAATTTCAGATACCGATTGCAGTCAATACAGGGGTTGGGCGTCGCTCCGTTTTCGTAGGCGGCCACAAAGCGATCCATCACCTTTTCTTTGAACGATTCGGAAAAGTTGAAAACATAATAAGGAATGTTCAAAGCATAGGCAACGCTTCTTGCGTCCTCGACGTCCTCCAAAGAACAGCAGGTGTGTTCCCGGGGAATTCCGACGTCTTCATTACGGAACAGCTTCATAGTCGCTCCGATACAGGTAAAGCCCTGTTCTTTCATCAGATATGCTGCAACGCTGGAATCTACGCCGCCGCTCATGGCAATAATAGCTTTCTTACTATCAACAAACATCATTACTTCCTATAATATTGCTGAGATCGTCCTGTACTTTTTTCGCCACATCCGGCTCGTTCATGAAGCAGACATGAACAAGCCGGATCCCGAATCCTGAATCTTCTTGAGGCCCTCCTCGTCTGTCCTGTAGATGTTCCTAGCGGCCGGATCCGCCGGCATCCCCCACGTGCAGTCATCAAACTGAATATTCCGGCAGCCCTTCCCCGTGAAAGGGGAGACCCCTCTCCGTTTTACTGTGGGCGACACCCTCAAAGCCCTACATAAAATCGAGGTGCCATGTGGATCTTCTAAACTCCCCATCCGTGATCACATGAAAGCCGACGGTCTTCTGTTTTGACACCAGATCTATTATGGTTTCATCTTCAACAGCTTTCAGCTCTTCCCGGCTGATCGACCCATCTTCATATCGGGCGCGAGCCTCTTTTAGTTTTTCCGGGCGCAAAAAAACTCCCGACAAAATCATATCGGAATGGTGCATTTCGACTGCTCATAAAGCGATCCTCCTTATGTTGAAGCGGTAAATTTTATTCAAGATCAACGGTTCGCATTGCGAGGATCGTCCTCGAAATCAGTTCATCAAGACTCCAACCGAGCATTTCAGCGCCGCGCTCGATAACTTCACGGGAGCAACCGGCAGCAAACTTGGCGTTTTTGTATTTTTTCTTGACCGATTTCAGTTCCAAATCGGAAACGCTCTTGGACGGTCGCATAATAGCTACCGCACCGATCAGGCCGGTCAACTCATCCACTGCGTACAGCACCTTTTCCATAGGATGTTCCGGTTCAATATCTACTGTTATTTGATATCCATGACTTGCCGCAGCGCGAATGATACGCTCATCGATCCCATGCTCACGCATGATCTGCTGCTCCTTAATGCAATGCTCCTGCGGGAATTGCTCAAAATCGAGATCGTGCAGCAGGCCGACGATCCCCCAAAAGTCAATTTCATCTTCATAGCCGAGAACAACGGCGAAGTATCGCATAACACCTTCAACCGTAACAGCGTGCTTGATATGAAATGGTTCTTTATTATATTCATTCAGCAGTCGCCAGGCATCATCTCTTGTAATCACGCTCATAATATATTCCGCCTCCGCATTAACCTATTTAACAGATAGGTAAAATAAATTATAGTCAAGACATTGGCTTCTGTCAAGGCTCCATGGATTCTTCAGGTATATATAAAACCGATAAATCGCTATAGAATGTTACTATAGGAACATTTATGAGAAGTTATTGACACGTAGGCATATCTGTGATATTGTACACCTATCAAACAAGTAGGTATGATAGGCAATAATACCGCAAGCAACGGGAGGAAAAGGATATGGTTTATGGAATACACGAACGATGTCGTCGCTGAGTGCTGAGATCACATTGTTAAGATCAAATTTGCTAAACATTATGAAGGAGGCAAAACCCATGAAAATATATGAAATTTCCGAACTGATCGGCTCTACGCCGCTCGTACGCCTTAAAAACTATTCATCCAACAGGTCACTTGAGGCCACAGTTCTCGCAAAAGTCGAATTTTTCAATCCGGCAGGAAGCGTAAAAGACAGAATTGCCAAGGCGATGATCGAGGATGCGGAAAGCAAGGGTCTGCTGAATCCCGACTCGGTGATCATTGAACCGACAAGCGGAAATACCGGCATTGGTCTTGCGTCAGTCGCAGCGGCAAGAGGATATAGGATCATCCTCACCATGCCGGAAACCATGAGCGTTGAACGTCGCAACCTGCTGAAAGCGTATGGCGCGGAGCTTGTACTGACAGACGGTGCAAAAGGCATGAAAGGCGCAATCGCCAAAGCGGAAGAACTGGCTGTCGAAACGCCTAACAGCTTTATCCCGAGCCAGTTTACCAACCCTGCCAATCCTGCGATCCACAAGGCGACCACCGGACCGGAGATATGGACCGATACCGAAGGCAAGATAGATATCTTTGTTGCAGGCGTCGGAACAGGCGGTACGATCACAGGCGTCGGGGAATACTTAAAGGCGCAGAATCCGAATGTCAAGGTCGTTGCAGTAGAACCGGCAGGTTCGCCCGTGCTTTCTAAGGGAACTCCCGGCGCACACAAAATTCAGGGTATAGGCGCAGGCTTTGTGCCGGACACGCTGAACACCGGCATATATGATGAGATCATTACAGTCGAGAACGAAGACGCTTTTGCTACCGGAAAAGCCCTTGCCCGGGAGGACGGTGTTCTCGTCGGCATTTCCTCCGGTGCGGCTGTATTCGCCGCAACACAGCTTGCAAAACGTTCAGAAAACAAAGGTAAGATCATTGTTGCCTTACTGCCCGACACCGGCGAGAGATACCTCTCCACACCGATGTTTGCAGAATAATTATCATTGTGATCATGAAATGAAACTCCGCCTGCGTTCCCATCCCTTTCCTTGTGAAAAGGACTGCGACTGACGTAGGCGGAGTTTTTGCGCTTTTTCAGAAACAGAAACATCGGATCGTAAAGTATTTGCCAACTGAAAAATCGGCAGCCGATTTTTCACGATCGACTGCCGTGTGTTCAAATCATATAATTGTCAATACTTCGCGCATTTTGCTGGTCGATAATATCCTGCAAGGTTATTCCGTCAAGATATTCGGTAATCACTTTGTAAAGCCCCTGCCAAACCGGTAGCGTCGGGCATTCGGCACTGCGGACGCATTCTTCGGGATTCTTTCCCACACACGCCACCGGAGCAAAATTACCCTCGGTCAATCTTAAGATCTCCCCAACGGTATACCCGGCAGGCGGTTTCGCGAGCATATATCCGCCTTGATTCCCTCTGTTTGTGCGCAATAAATCGGATCGACTCAAAACCGGAACTATCTGTTCAAGATATTTTTTTGAAATGTCCTGCCTTTTGGCAATATCCTTTAATGCAATATATCCTTCTTCTCGGTGTTCGGCGAGATCGATGAGCATTCGCAAAGCGTAGCGGCCTTTGGTCGAGATTTTCATATAGAATGTCTCCTCGTTTTCATTTGCCCTATAATAACATATATTTAGTAGGTCATCAAGAGTCACTGTTACAAATCCTAAGTCTATCCGTCTATATTGACTTTGCAGATCCCGTGCGCTATAATATCCATATAATGCCTATATGAATAATCGGAAAAGGAACCTGTCATGACACTGCAACAGTTATACTATGCCATTACGATCGCCGAGAGTGGTTCTCTAAACAAAGCCGCACAAATTTTATATATTGCCCAACCTTCCCTGACAAGCTCCATGCAAGAGCTTGAAAAGGAACTCGGTATTTCTATATTTAACAGGAGCGGACGCGGTGTGACGCCCACAGCCGACGGCGTAGAATTTTTGCAACACGCAAAGCAACTATACAGCCAGTATGAAATGATCGCCGAGAAATACGGCAATCCCGGAAATATAAAAAAGAAATTCGGCGTATCGACGCAGCACTATTCGTTTGCGGTAAAAGCGTTTGTGGAGCTGGTAAAATCTTTTGACACCGCGCATTATGAATTTGCCATTCGGGAAACACGGACCAAGGATGTGATCAACGACGTTGCATCACTTAAAAGCGAGATCGGTATTTTGTATCTCAGCGATTTTAATCGTGCGGCGATCAGCAAACTGTTGCGTACAGCAGGACTGGAATTTCATCATTTAATTCAATGCAAAGCCTATGTTTATCTGTGGAAAGGACATCCGCTGGCAAAGCGGAGATCTATTCGATTCGAAGAACTTACCGCTTATCCATGCCTTTCCTTCGAGCAGGGCGATACCAGCTCGTTTTACTTTGCGGAAGAAATCTTAAGCACAGCCGAATACATACGCACCATCAAGGCAAATGACCGTGCGACCGTGCTGAATTTGATGATCGGATTGAATGGGTACACCCTTTGTTCCGGTATCATCTGTGAAGAATTAAACGGCGACGATTATCTTGCTGTTCCCTTTGAAGCGGATTCCGTTGGGGAAAACAGCACAATGGAGATCGGCTATATTATAAGGCAAAACAACATCCTCAGCGATATCGGAGAAAAGTATATTGAGGAGATCGGCAAGTATCTGCAAGCCGAAGCATAGCCTATCATTCTTATAGGATTAGTCTATAACCCGGCATTGGTTTCCCGTATTAGACAGGGGATCTGTGCCGGGTTATAATAATGCCACAAAGAGACAGGAGGTGAGAGCGGTGAGAAAAGGATCCTATATCGAGAATACTTCCTGCTCTTCGTTTTCAGTGTTGCTGAGCCTGAACCGAATGTGCCGTTTAAATATCTCGCATTCATTACAAAACCGAATATTAAAAATAAATAGAAGCGGCATAATCGAAGGAGGATAATACAATGGCTGACATTCACGATTCTAAAAACTGGAGCTTTGAAACCAGACAGTTACATATCGGTCAGGAGCAGGCTGATTCTGCCACCGATGCAAGAGCAGTACCTATTTATGCGACCACATCGTATGTATTTCACAATTCGCAGCACGCGGCAGATCGGTTCGGTTTGAGGGATGCCGGCAACATCTATGGGAGACTGACCAATCCGACACAGGATATCTTTGAGCAACGCATCGCATCGCTGGAAGGCGGCGTTGCAGCCTTGGCGACCGCTTCCGGCGCTGCGGCAATCAATTATACCATCAGCGCTCTTGCAAGAAGCGGCGAACATATCGTTGCATCCAAGACGATTTACGGCGGCACCTACAATCTTCTTGCGCATACGCTTCCGCTTTCCAGCGGCATTACCGCAAGCTTTGTTGACCCCGACGTGGAAGGCTCTTTTGAAAGTGCGATCCGGGAGAACACGAAAGCGATTTTCATTGAAACGCTCGGCAACCCCAACTCGAACATCATTGATATTGAAGCGGTTGCCGCAGTGGCGCACAAACACGGCATTCCCCTTGTTATCGACTCGACCTTTGCAACCCCATATATCATTCGCCCGATCGAATATGGCGCAGATATCGTTGTCCACTCCGCGACCAAGTTTATCGGCGGTCACGGTACTGCAATAGGGGGCGTGATCATTGACAGCGGCAAGTTTGACTGGAAGGCCTCGGGAAAATATCCGTGGATCTCCGAAGCAAACCCCAGCTATCATGGGATCTCCTTTGCCGACGCGGTCGGTCCTGCTGCCTTTGCTACCTATATCCGTGCAATTTTGCTTCGTGATACCGGATCAACGCTTTCGCCATTCCATGCTTTTCTATTCCTGCAAGGCTTGGAGACCCTCTCGCTTCGTGTAGAGCGACATGTGGAAAACGCACTTAAGATCGTCGAGTATCTGAACGATCATCCGCAGGTAGAAGCGGTACACCATCCGTCACTCGAAAGCGAACCCAGTCATAAGCTGTACCGGAAATACTTCCCGAACGGGGCAGGATCGATCTTTACTTTTGAAATCAAGGGCGATGCCGGAACAGCGCAAAGATTTATCGACAATCTTGCAATTTTCTCTCTGCTGGCCAATGTTGCGGACGTGAAATCCCTGGTCATCCATCCCGCAAGCACGACGCATTCGCAGCTTACCGAGGAAGAACTGCTGGATCAGGGCATTAAGCCCAATACCATACGCCTTTCCGTCGGAATTGAAGCGGCGAGCGATCTGATAGGCGCACTGGACGCAGCGTTTGAAGCAGTAAAGTAATCGGAGTTTAGTTTTAGCACGAATGCCGGGATCACGCTGATCCCGGCATATTCGTGTTGGCACTGTTGAAAGATATCGGTCAAAATACATGATATGGAAAGGTTCATCCGTCTTTGGCGCATCACATAACTTACTATACATATACGATAAAGGGTCGTTCGGAACTTCTCTGTATGAAGTTGCCGAAAGAATAACGGAATTGCTATCATGAACCGGACAGATCCCATGAATGATCCTCACCGAAAGAACACTTTTTGCAGGAAACCCCCTTGACAAATCACGTCTCAGCCGCATATCTTCACGTATCTCGGCCCACAGTCGGCATCGCCGTCCAAAAGTCGGAAGAAGAACCGGGCGTTCAGCTTTTGGAGAGAGATAATAAAAATATCGCTCTTACGGCCCCGGGCCGTATCTTCCTCCAAGAGGCCGCAAGAGGGCTGCCGCTCTTTTCGCGGCAGTTTTTTTCTGCCGAAACTGCTCTCGGCAAGCTCTCTTCATAGCTTTTCTTTATCGCACTATAAATAATGAGAATTGTACAAACGGGCAAGGGGCCGTTATACTTAAGTCAAGAAGTTCGATCGGCAAGAGCGAGCTGTCGCTAAGAAAGATCAACAGGTAAAATATGAGGAGGTCTTCACAATGGCATCATTCGTCATCGATTCGGAATTGTTCAGAGATCAGTACGGCACCCCGGAAATGAGAGCGGTCTTCTCCGATGAACAGTTGGTGCAGAACTGGCTGGATGCGTGGGCCGCTTTGGCCGAGGCCGAGAAAGAACTGGGGATAGTTCCCGAGGAAGCCGCCGCCCATATCAAAGAGATGGCAAAATGGCAGAACATGGATATGACTGCTATCCGCGAGGGCTTTCTGCGCACTTCCCACCCGTTGATGCCCCAGATCCGCGAGTTCGAGCGTGTTTGCGGCAAAAAAGCCGGCGGCTTCATCCATTGGGGAGCTACCACTCAGGATATCATGGATACCGCTGTCGTCCTGCAGATCAAGGCGGCCCATGGGCTCCTCACGAAGGAAGTCAAGGAATTGCTCCGGCTTTGCCTGGAAAGAGCGAAAGAAAACAGAGACCTTGTGATGGCCGGGCGCACCCACGGGCAGCACGCCGTGCCCATCACCCTGGGCGCCAAGATAGCCGTCTGGGCCGCCGAATTCGCCCGTCATCTGGAGAGACTGGAAGAAGGCCGGCATCGCTATCTCGTCGGCGAACTGGGCGGGGCGGCCGGCAGCATCGCTTCTCTCGGAGAGCAGGGCCTGACTGTTCAGGAAAGATATTGCAAAAAACTGGGCCTCGGGCAGCCCCTGACCACTTGGCACGTGTCCAGAGACGGTTTCTGCGAATTTGCCTCTTCCGTGTCGATGATAGCAGGCACCGTAGGCAAGATCGCCAACGAATTCATCAATTTGGAGAGGACGGAGATCTGCGAATTGGAAGAAAGCTTTGCCATGGGCAAGGTAGGGTCCAGCACCATGCCCCACAAGCGGAACCCCATGGTGTGCGAGAACATCCTGGCCACGGTCCGCGTCGTGCAGGCCAATGCCGCTCTCTCCTTCGGCGCCATGATCCAAGAACACGAGCGCGATATGAGCTTCTGGCAAACAGAATGGAGCTATATCCCGCAGATCTGCATCATGACGGACGGAGCGATCGCCATGCTGAAGACCATCTTAAAGAACATGATCGTGCATAAGGACCGGATCGAGAAAAATCTCTACATGACCAAAGGCTTGATCGTCTCCGAGCGGGCCATGCTCGAACTGGGCCATTATTTGGGAAGACAAAACGCCCACGATGTGATCTACGATGCTTCTATGAAAGCCTTCGAAGAGGACCGCATGCTGCTGGAGGTGCTTTTAAAAGACAAGAGAGTGACCGACAGATTGAGCGAGGAAACGCTGCGGGAGCTGCTGAAGCCCGAAAACTACAGCGGCAGCTGCGGGAAACTGGTGGACCGTGTAGCGGAAAAATGCGCAGGCCTCATCTGAAAGGCTTCGCCTTTTTTCCCTGCTCTTTGACCGTTTGAGCGACCTAGCGGCGCCCGGAGCAGAAAAATATTTCCTTTTAACTAAAAGCAGAGGCGCGGATCCCTCTGCTTTTTCTTTTTGAGCAAACCCCGCGGCTTTTTGCTTAATCCTTTTCGAACATAAGACGTTGAGCTTTCCCTTTTTTCTTTTTGAGCAAGGGATATTTGGGTCTTACCTTTTTCTTTTGGAGCTCAGAATGATGAGCTTTACTTTTTCTTTTCAGAGCATGGCTCGCAGACTTTTAGCTTTTGCTTTTTCCTGTGAGGCACACACTTTTTACTTTTTCCCCAAAGCTTTGCTCTTTACGACTGTCATCGGCGCAAAAAAAGAAGAACGCCTACTATGCACAGTAAGCGCTCTTTGCGGAGGAAAAACGGTCTTCAATCCCGGCTCGACCGCGGCCTTTTTTTCGGCCTTGCATTTTTCCTTGTCCCCTGCTATCATTATAGCACCGGCTGTTCATACTTAAAAATACTTTTGACGACAGTCTCGATACTCTGTGCATATGATGAAAGAGGTGGAACATGGATCTGCAGCACTTGCGTTATTTTCTCGCCGTAGCCCAAACCAACAGCGTCACCCGGGCCGCCAAACTTTTGCACATGGCTCAGCCTCCTTTGAGCCGGCAGCTGCGGCGCATGGAAGAAGAATTGGGCGTGGCCCTTTTCGACCGCAGCGGCCACCGCCTGCACCTTACGGAGGCAGGGCTCTTATTGGCCCGCCGGGCCGAAGAAGTGCTGAGCCTCACCGATCTTTCTTTAAAAGAAGTGCGGGACACCGGCCTCGCCGCCCAAGGGCTGCTGAGCCTGGGGGCCGTGCCCAGCGCCGCCAGCCTGTGGCTGCCCGGCCTCATCGCTTCGCTGCAAAAAGAGCGGCCCCTTTTGCGCTACCGCCTGCTCACCGGCAGCAGCTCCACTGTGCGGGAGCTTTTGCTGAAAGGCGTGATCGAAGTGGGCGTCATCCACCGTCCTTTCGAAGAAGCTTCTTTGGGAAGGCTGGACCTGCCTGCCGAGCCTCTTGTGGCCGTGGGCTCGTCGCAGGGGGAAGGCCCCATCTCTTTGGAAGACTTGGCGAAGCGGCCCCTTTTGGCTCTGCGGCTGCATCAAGACCTCATCGAGCGGCTCTTCGCCCGCTCCGGCCTGAGCCCCGACTTTTTCTGCTTGGCCGACGACAGCTCGGTGCTGCTGGCCTGGGCCGCCGAAGGGCTGGGCACTGCCTTGGTGCCGGCCAAAGCGGCAGCTTCTGTCAAAAGCAGCGATCTCAGCTGCCGAGCCATCGCCGTCCCTGCTCTCACCGCCGCGCCTTCTCTCATTTGGGCCGCCGACCGCTATCATTCCCAAGCGGCCAAACACTTCCTCGCTTTCTGCCGCAAATATTTTGCCGCCAAGGAGTGAAGAGACATCGCACAAAACGCCGAAGAGACTTGTCCCCGCTCTTTGCGAGGGCAAGTCTCGTTTATTTTTGCACGGAAAATTTTTTCTGTTTACAGCCTTCCCTTCGCCCTTTCTTCTCCTTTCCTTCCTATATACATATATATAGGAAGCGCCCAACTCCTCCCTCTTGTACTCTCAGCTGATTTGATTGGCTGTACTGGGGAAGCCCGGCACACTCCCCACTCTTGAACTCTCAACTGATTTGATTGGCTGTGCTGAGGGAGCCCGGCACACTCCAAACTCCTCCCTCTTGTACTCTCAGCTGATTTGATCGGCTGTGCTGGGGAAGCCCGGTACAGGCTCACTGCCCGGCGATTTTTCATTGAGCGTGCTCTTTCGCAGCTTTTGCCGAAAAAATTTTCCTGCCGAAGGCAAAAGCATGGTACAATGACCCATGAGGGAGGTGCGCTCATGACCGCTTACGAAAAAGCCGTAGCCCTGTGGCAAAAACGGCACATCACCACCGCTGCCCGGCTCGCCGAAGCGCTGAATGCTCACAGCGTCGCCTTTGCCTATCATTCCGGGAAGATCGAGAACCCCAATGTCACCTACAGCGACACCTGCGACATTTTCGAGCACGACGGCGTGAGCAGCTATACCGGCGACCTGCGTACTCTTTTTGAGATCCGCAACGCCAAAGAAGCCGGCGAATTTCTGCTGACCGCTTTCGAGGAGAACCGTCCTCTCGATGCCGCTTTGGTCTGCGAAGTCCATCGTCTTTTGACGCAGAACACCTACGACTCCCGCCGTTGGCAGTTGGGCGAGCGCCCCGGCGAATATAAACATCACGACTACGTGACCGGCAAAAACGAGATCGGCGCAGCGCCGGAGAGCGTGGCGGAAGAAATGGCGGAGCTTTTGGCCGAACTCACCGACGTCCCCAAGGATAAGGCCCTCGTCGCCGCCGCTTATTTTCACGCTAAGTTCGAAAACATCCACCCCTTTGCGGACGGCAACGGCCGTGCGGGGCGGCTGCTCATGAATTATTTTCTGCTGCTCTGCGATCATCCGCCCATCATCATCCACGAAGAAGACCGCAAAGCTTATTATGCCGCGCTGCAAGCGTGGGACGAGAGACAAGAGCTGGAGCCTTTGCTCCTTTTCATGCGCAGGCAGACAGTCAAGACGTGGAAAAAACAAATGGAGCGGGAAGAGAGAAGCTCGTCATAAAAACTCTCCACACTCCACACTCCAAACTCCAAACTCCACACTAAAAAAAGTCCCGCCCTAAGGCGGGACTTTTTTACCGCAGCTGCCACCAGTCGAAGCCCTCTTCCGGTTCCAAGGCGGTGAAGCGCAGCTCCTGCTTCAGCGCTCTCCTCACCTCTTCGCTGAAGAGTGTTTCCAGCTGCTTGGCTTTTATTTTGGTGACGGGCCCCGCAAGGCCCGCTGCCGCGGCCCCTCCTTTTTCGATGCGGCAGAGCACTTCAAAGCAGCACAGCCTTACGGCGATGTCTCCTTCATCGTCAAAGAGAGGCTTGGTGCTTTCCGCCAAGAAGTGTCTGTCTAAAAAGTCCAGCACCCGCCAGCGTTTGCGCAGTTCTGCGCAGCTCATCAAAAGCCGCCAGAGAGGCGGCACCCCCAAGATGCGCTGCAGCCGCGGCCACAGCTGCACCGGCAGCTCTTCTCCTCTCAGCACTCTGCTCAGTTGCCCCTCTTCGGCCTCCGCCAATTCTTCGATGTACTTTTCGCTGAAGCCGCTGAAGGCCAAGATTCCCTTCAAATAGGCCCCCACATAACCTTTGGGATACATCGCTTCCTCCTTCATCATCGCCGTTCTCCTGTGCTCGCTCCCTGAGCACGCCGCCCGTTGAGCAGAGCCTTTGGCTCACATAGCGGCCGCCCGTTGAGCTTGTCGAAACGTTAGGCCGCGGATGAAAGGCTCTGCCCTTGCGTCGCACACTTGCTCACTTATTCCTCCGCTTCTCCTCGGAGTTTTTCAGCTGTGCCTTCTGACTTTTCAGCTTCGCCTTCGGACCTTTCGTCTTCACCCATAGACGCATCCTTAGACTTTTCTGCCTCGTCGCGGCCGCCCGTTGAGCCTGTCGAAACGTTAGGCCGCAGATGAAAGACTCTGTTGCGCCGGGCATTTCGACAAGCTCAATGACCGGCGATATACATGAGCGCTTGCCCACTGAGT
>CANQBR010000012.1 GCA_947589605.1 uncultured Phascolarctobacterium sp.
TAGCCCTAAGGTCACCCTCGCCGGACGTTATCCGGCATCCTGCCCTATGGAGCTCGGACTTTCCTCAGCCGCTCAAGGCGGCCGCGATCAACTTTCCGTACTCACGCTCCTCATTTTACAGCGAAAACTTTTCCTTGTCAATTTATCTTTGCCGGCTCACTTGCCGATTTGAGCGGCCCTAGCCAAGGTAGCCTCGCACTCTTTCATCAGGTCGGCGATGACCTGAGCGCAGGGTTTGATCTCATTGAGGACGTTCAGGCTCTGCCCTGCCATCACGGTGCCGTTCACCGTATCGCCTTCGAAGATGCCCATGCGGTTGGTGCCGGTGCCCAAGGCCATCAATTCTTCCATAGGCACGCCGGCGATCTCTTTCTCGTGATAGAGTTGGGTGAAAGCGTTGGCCAAACTGCGCACGCCGTGGCCTCTGCTCCAGCCGGTAACGGCGCTGTCGGTATCGGTAGCGGCGCAGATAGCGGCCTTGGCTTTGGGATGAGCGGGGCATTCGTCGGTGAGGATGAAGCGGGAGCCCATCTGCACGCCGTCGGCGCCCATCAAGAGAGCTGCGGCGATGGCCCGGCCGTCGCCGATGCCGCCGGCCACCAGCACGGGGATGTCGAATTTGTTGGCCAGCACGTTTTCCATCAAGGCCATGGTGGTCTGGGTGCCGATGTGGCCGCCGGCTTCCATGCCTTCGATGACGAAGGCGTCGGCTCCGGCTGCGGCGATGCGCTTGGCCAGTTTAACGTTGGGCACTACCGGGATGGTCTTCACGCCGGCGGCCTTGAAGGTTGCCAGATGGGGCACCGGGTTGCCTGCGCCCAAGGTGACGAAGGCCACTTTTTCTTTGCAGATGAGTTGGATGATATCCTTCACGTTGGGAGCCATCAGCATCACATTGCAGCCGAAGGGCTTATCTGTCAAGCTTTTGGCTTTGGCGATCTGCTCCTCTACCCACTCGGTGGTGCGGCCGCCGGTGCCGATGATGCCGGCGCCGCCGCCGTTAGAAACAGCAGCTGCCAGCGCGGCGTCGGAGCACCAGGCCATGCCGCCTTGGATGATGGGATATTCGATGCCCAACAATTCGGTCAATCTTGTTTTCATAATGTTACCTCCTATGTGCGGACGATGACCGTCCGCCGTCTCATTATACAATTTTGCAAGGGCCCTTTGGGAAAATTTTCCGTGAAATCAAAACCTCTCTTAAGAAAAAGTCGCAGTTCTCAATGAGAAAGCCCCCGGCGGCGAAAGCCGGGGGCAAGGCAGGAGCGGCGGCCCGCTCGCTGCCCTCTCGTTACTGTTGCTGCTTGCGGTCGGCGATGATCTTCTCGGCCAGTTTGGCAGGCACGTCTTCGTAATGATCGAACTTCATCTCGAAAGTACCCTGACCTTGGGTGATGGCTCTCAGGTCTACCGCATATTCGCTGATCTCGGCGTAGGGCACCTGGGCGCTCACTACGCTCAAGCCCTCTTCTACAGGCTGCATGCCCAAGATGCGGCCCCGCTTGGAGTTGAGGTCGCCGATAACGTCGCCCATCATGCTGTCGGCGCAGGTGACGCTGAGGTTGTAGATGGGCTCAAGGAGCACCGGCTTGCACTGCTCCATGGCTTTTTTGAAGGCGATGTTGGAGGCGGTCTTGAAGGCCATTTCCGAAGAATCGACGCTGTGATAGGAGCCGTCCAGCAAAGTGATGCGCATATCCACTACGGGATAGCCGGCCAAAATGCCCTTCTGCATCGATTCTACCATGCCTTTTTCTACGGCTGGGATGTATTGACGAGGCACGGCGCCGCCGAAGATCTTGTCCACGAATTCGAAGCCGCCTCCCGGAGGCAGAGGCTCCATGCGGATCACTACATGGCCGTACTGACCGTGGCCGCCGGATTGTTTCTTATGCTTGCCTTCCACTTCGGCACTGCCTCTGATGGTCTCTTTGTATTCTACCATGGGGGCCTTCAGCTCGGCCTCTACGCCGAACTTCCTCTGCATCCTCTCCATGATGATCTCGATGTGCTGATCGCCCATGCCGGACACCAACGACTCCTTGGTGATGGGGTTCTTGGTGACGATGATAGTGGGGTCTTCGTCCATCAAGCGGGTGAGGGCGGTCATGATCTTGTCTTCGTCGCCCTTCTTCTTGGCGGAGATGGCCCGAGTGTACATGGGCAGCGGGAAGGCGATGGGAGCGAACTCCACGGGGTTGGCCTTGGTGCACAAGGTGTCGCCGGTAGAAGTGTATTGCAGTTTGGCAACGACGCCGATGTCGCCGGCCACCGCTCTCTTCATGGGCAGCTGAGTTTTGCCCCGCATGGTGAAGATGTTGCTGATCCTCTCTTCCTGCTCACGGCGAGAATTATACACTACGCTGTCGCTCTCGATGGTGCCGCTGAACACTCTGAAGAAGCTGAGCCGGCCTACGAAGGGGTCGGAAGTGGTCTTGAAGACCAATGCGGACATAGGTGCATTGGCGTCGTGGATCTCTTCTTCGCCGGTGATTTTGTTGGTGACGGTGAAATCGCTGAGCACGGCGGGATAGGTGTAGTCGATGATGGCGCTCATCACCCGGCCCAAGCCGATGTTCTTTACGGCGCTGCCGCAGAGCACGGGATAGAAGTTGGCCTGACGGATGCCTTTCACCAGGCACTTCATGATCTCTTCGTCGGTCACCTCTTCCCCTTCCAGATAGCGCATCATGCAATCGTCGTCGGCTTCCACGGCGGCTTCCACCATCTGTTCGTGAGCAGCTTCCGCCGCTGCCTTATATTCGTCGGGGATCTCTATCTCGTCGGAACCGTTGCCGTTGGCCCTGTAAGCCTTCATCTTATAAAGGTCGATGATGCCGGCGAAATTGGCTTCCGTCCCCAAAGGCAGCTGCAGAGGCAGCACGTGCTTGCCGAATTTATGGCGCAGATTTTCCAGCACCTGATCGAAATGGGCGTTCTCTCTGTCCATTTTGTTCACGAAGATGATCTTGGGCAGATGAGCCTCGTCGGCCAGCTTCCAGCACTGCTCCGTGCCTACCTGCACGCCGCCGGTGGCGGAGACCACGATCAAAGCCACGTCGGCGGCTCTGAAAGCGCCCTTCACTTCGGCCACGAAGTCGGCGAAGCCGGGAGTGTCGATAAAATTGATCTTGCAATCTCTCCACTCCACGGGAGCGAGAGTGGCGTTGACGGAAACTTTGCGTTTGATCTCTTCCGGCTCGTAGTCAGTGGTGGTGGCGCCGTCTTCTACCTTGCACATTCTGCTGATGGCTCCGGACCTATAGAGCAGAGCCTCGGTCACGGACGTGGTGCCTGCTCCGCCGTGGCCCACGATGGCCACGTTGCGGATCTTATCGCCGGTATAATCCTTCATAAACTTTCCTCCTTTAACTATTAAGAGCTGTGGCTCAAATATTTACACCTAGACGCATTACCTTGATAAATTCGCTGTTCCTGCTCCGTTTTCCTGCTTTTTTCTCACCGTCTGTTTAATTACTTTGCGGGGCGAAAAACTTTTTTGTTTTCAAAAGAAGAAGTGGCTTTGAGCTTGTCGCCGGGCGCCCTCAGCAGTATCGTTTAGACTTGCACGATGTACAAGAGGGTGAAAAGTTAGGGCGCGGATGAAAGGCTCTGCTGCGCCGGGCATTTCGACAAGCTCAATGACCGGCGGCTTACATTGAGCGCCCAACTCCACGCTCCACACTCCACACCAAGTGAAATGTATGTCCTCAATATCGGTCTAAAATGTCGTGATGTCCCACATCAACGAGGATGATCAGTTCGTCACCTTCAGAGAACCAGATAATGCGGATATCCATATTGACGCTGCACTCAAACAGATCTTCAGTTCCCTGAATGCGTTTAGTTCGTAAGGAGAGATGCATGGGGTTTTCGGCAAGAAGCCGCAATTTGTTCTGAAGCTGCTTTTTCTCTTGTGCGCTCAAAGCCTTAAAGTGCTTTTCAAACCGCTCGTAAAGGTCATCCGATAAGTCATCGATCCGCCTCCAGTTTTGCAAACAGCGCATCCACGCTGTCAAAGACCGGCTGCTCGCCGGAAGCGATCTTTGCCTTTACATCGTCCAGCTCACTGCGGAGTTCATCAAGATATTTTTTCGGATAAACGACCACCGGCAGCATGCAGATGGTCCCATCCCGCTCAAAAATATCCAGCTTATCGCCTTCGCAAAGACCCAGCTTAACGATGATCTCCTTCGGTATGGTGATCTGTGACTTCTGACGCAATTCGGCCAACATGCGATCAGCTCCTTTGTCCAAAATTTGAAAGTGGGAATTTCCGACTTTCTTACTTATAGCATATACCTTTTCTGCGGATCAAGCAAGAGGGAGATCGTCTTGACCGCTAGCTGCGCCGCTCGCTCTTTTTTCTTCCTATGTATAAGAAGCGCCCAACTCCACACTCCACACTCCACACTCCAAACTGAAGAAGGGACGCCTTTTGAGCGTCCCTCGGAACTTTGCTGCTTATTCTTTTGTCCCTCTTGCTTTTTAGAAAGTGAACACCAGCTCGGACCACAAGGTTTTTACTTTTTGCTCAGCTACGAATGTAGTGCCTCCATCGGCCTTGGTTTTTAGATCGTAGTACTCCACGGCGCCCACGATGTTTTTAGCAAAGGCATAGTTGGCACCTATCATCCAGCCTTTGAAGCCACTGTTGAATGTAGCAGAACACTCTTCGTTACCATTAAAAAGATAATGTCCCTGCCATTTATAATTCCCATTCATGGTGTGAGCTACTTCAGTGCCTCTGCCTTGATCGTAATATTTGCCGTACACGCCCCAGCTGCCAGGTTTATTGGCTTTGGCCCCCTTATAATCGAGACCCACGATGATGCCGTCATCATCAAAATCGTAATGATTGTTTCCTTTTGTAATTGTATCTAAACTGGACTTTATATAATCGGCAGTAATTGTAAGATCTTCGCTTATGTCGTAGCTCAGCCCTACGCTCCACACTTTGTTGTCGTCCAAGGCCGTTCTTGTTATACCTGCATTGGCATCATCAACTACATCTCCGTCTTTAAATACCGTATAGCCCACATTGGCGCTCAACGCTCCCCATTTTCCTGCCACATTGGCTCCGTAGAATTCCTTATAGTTAAAAGATGTTGAACTATACTCTCCATTACTCAAAAGTTCAGTTGCCCTAAAGGAGTCATCTTGCCCGGTAGGCTTGCCGCCGAAAACAATCAGCTTCACATCTTTACCATAAGAAGCTTGTATCATGTCCGCCCGTTCATCATAAAGATTGCCGTTCACCAAAATGAGATTCTGCCGGCCCGCCGTGATCTCCACGCCGCCGATGCGGCCTTCGACATAAGCCCGCTGGAAGTCCACCCTCTCATCGCCGGTGTCGCTGTGAGCGAAGTCTTGGATGTTCTGCAACATCCCGGTGTAGGTCCAGTCATCGTTGATCTGCCCTTTGAACCAGATACGGCTGCGCAACGCAGAGGTAGAATCGTCCATAGAGCCTTTCGAAGCACTCTCTTCAGAGCATTTGGAATTATTAAACTTGTTGTTTTTGATGTCGGCGTAGTGAAGTCTAATCTCCCCTGCTATCTTAACGGCATCGGCCTTCTTCTCCAGATTGGCAACGCGAACGCCCAGAGCATCCAGCTCGTCGGCAAATTCTGCGGCCAATTTGTCCACGTTGGCGCCCTTGGCCATGGCCTTGGCCACGATCTGGGCCATCTCGTAGCGAGTCATCAGCTTGTCGCCGCCGAAAGTGCCGTCGCCGTAACCGTCGATAACGCCGGCAGCAGCCAGTTTCTCGATGCTGTCATAGGCCCAATGGCCAGCGGGCACATCACTGAACGGATTGGCCGCATAAGCGGAGGCAGTTACGCCCAGAGCCATGGCCATGGCAAAGATAAGACTTTTCTTCATCATCTTTTCTCCTTTTTTGCTTTTTGCAAAATTCTGAGCCGCCGATCCCCACTTGAGTCTCCTCGTTCCCTCATCGTATCGCCCGGTTGCGGAGAGTTTTGCACTTTACCGAACGAGGAGAAAACTTCGTCCTCGTTTACCGCAAGTATAGCATACTTGTACCCCCCCGCAAGACTTTTGTGAATTTTCTTAAAAATTTTATCAAAGAGCATAAAGAGAAAGACCCTGCTCAGTCTTGTTAGACTGAGCAGGGTCCTTTGTTTACTATTTTATTTACCAGTCGATCATAAAATCAAGTCGGATGCTTAGATAAAACAAAAAGTCCACAGAGCCGCCCTGCGGCAGAACTATGGTGACCAAACACCAGCTACCATGGGGCAGTCGATATGGACTGTTACCATTGTACCGCATCTTCGTCAGAACGCAAGAGAGGACAGCACTTTCGCAAAGAGGATCGAGGTACTGTTCATACATGAAAGTTTCGGAAACTTTCCGACAGAGCCGTGCCGCTTCTTCAAAGCCGCTCTATGTTCGACCTTCATTAAACCTTTTGCTTTAGGATTCAAATACTGCCTCTATAGCATCGGATGGTGTCATAACGACGGCTATGGTATCTCCGTTTTTATCAAAAAATTCTACTTCAAACGCAGAGCCGTCATATTCAAGCACTATCGTACCTTCTGTTCCGACCTTTAACCCCTGAAAATCTCTCTTTAATCTTACGATATCCGATTCTTTCATACTTGTGATCTCGCTCCTTTTTGTCAGGATACACAGATAGACCTCTGCCCTCTCTTCCGTTTGCAAAATGCGGAAGAAAAAGCAGAGGCCGTGGGTTCTCGTTTATGTGCAGTCGGCCAAAAGGCTGTCGTAGGGTACAGGCAGTTCCAAAAGCAACGGCGGCAGTTGCTGCCGCAGTTGGGAAAAACTTTTCGGTTTAGTGCGGCTGTAATAGGCCACCAGCAGTGCGGAAAAAAGTTCGGCCCGCTTTGCCTTCAGCCCGTTTTCTTCACAGAGCCGCCCCAAAAAAGCGCACCACTCTGCCAGCGCCTCTCCTTCTTCCATAAGGCAGGCCCTCGCCGCCGCTCCCGCCGCGTCCCGCACGAAGGCCAGCACCCGGGTGAGGGTCCTTTGCCGCAAAGAAAAAGAAAGATCGCTGCGGCGGCAGCGGCTGTACAGCAGCAGACAAAAAAGGCTCGCCTCTTTATAGAGCCCCAAGGCGCTCTGAAGGCCGTGATAGGCGCTCAGCTGGGCCAGCTGCCCCGTCAGCTCCTGCAGATAGGCAGCGGTCAGCTCTTCTTTTGCGGCCCGCAGCAAAAAGCGGCACAGCATTTTGTTCAAAAGCGCCGTTTCCGGTTGCCAAGCCCGCCGGGCCAAAGCAGCGGCCAAAGCTGCTGCTTCAAAGAGGGGCGCAAAAACTGCGTTATCCTCTCTTTGAGCGAGAGCGAGCAAATATTTTTCGAAAAGTTTCATCACTGTGCCGTAAACTTCACTGAAGCGGCGGTCGAAAGCAAGATAAAGAAGAGCCGAAGCCAAAGAGGCTGCGTCGGCCGTCCCTGCGGTCAAGAACTGCTCCATAGAGCCGGCGCTTTGCTTTAGCAAGGCGGCAAAACAATCCTGAGAACGGCCGGAAGCGGCAGCCGTCAAAAAAAGGCGCAAAGAAGAGGGGCCGTCTGCTGCCTCGACGGCAGCGGCTGCGGCCTCTGTCTCTCCCCTGCGCAAGCTGCGGCACAGGCCGGCCAGCTCCTCCTCTTTCATTACAGCTCTCCTTCTCCTTCGTAAACGGCTCCCGCCACCGGGTCCAGGGTGATGAGCTGGCCGTCCCGCAAAACTTTTTCCGCTTCTTTTGCCCCCACCAGCACGGGCAGGCCGCAGGTGACGGCTACCACCGCCGTGGCGGAAGTGAGCCCTTCTTCGGCGGCGATGATGCCGGCGGCCTTGCCGCAGGCTTCCGGCACGTAATATTCGTCGAGGCTGTCCACTACGAGGATGTCGCCTTTGCGTAATTTTTCGGTGAAATCTTCGCCGCAGCGGGCGAAGCAAACTCTCCCCTGCACCGCTTTGCGGCCGATGCCCACAGCCCGCAGCAGAGAACGGCCCACCGTCACCGCTCTGATCATATTGGTGCTGCCCGGCTTGCCCAAGGGCACGCCGGCGGTGATAACCACGCTGCTCCCTTCTTTGATCACCTGTTCCTTCACCGCTTTCTGCAGGTTCAGGTCCAGCATGGTCTCGGTGTCGGGGGCGTAGGGCCCCAGCAGGGGATGCACGCCCCAATAGAGGGTCATCAGGCCCACGGTCTTGGGCTGACGACTGAGGGCCACGATGGGACAGTGAGGTTTATATTTGGCCAAGAGCCGGGCGGTATAGCCCGTTTCCGTCAACGCTAAAATGGCGGCGGCGTCGATCTCTTCCGCCACCTGAGCCGCGGCGTGGCTGACGGCTTCGGCGCTGTGCAGGCACTCCCCCAGCCCCTTGGCGTGAAAGATGGCGGCATAATCCAAAGCGTCTTCGGTGGCGGCGGCGATGCGGGCCATGGTCTGCACCGCTTCCAAAGGATAATCGCCGGAAGCGGTCTCGCCGCTGAGCATGATGGCATCGGTGCCGTCGAAGATGGAATTGGCCACATCGCTGGCCTCGGCCCTGGTGCAGCGGTTGGCATGACTCATGCTCTCCAGCATCTGGGTGGCGGTGATCACCGGTTTGCCGGCAGCATTACAACGGCGGATGATGTCTTTTTGCACCAGCGGCACTTCTTCTGCCGGTATCTCCACTCCCAAGTCGCCTCGGGCCACCATAATCCCGTCGGCGGCGTTGATGATCTCTTCGATGTGGTCCACGCCCGCCTGATTTTCGATCTTGGCGATGATGCCCATGCTGTAGCCCGCCTCTTCCAGCACTTTGCGGATGGCGATCACATCGGCGGCTTTTTGCACGAAGGAGGCGGCGATGTAGTCCATGCCGTGGGCGGCGGCGAAGAGAATGTCGGCCTTGTCCTGTTCGGATAAAAAGGGCAGAGCCAATTCCAAGCCCGGACAGGCCACTCTTTTGCGTGAAGAAACGGTGCCGCCGGCGATGACCGTGGTGACGATCTCCTTTTCTTTCACCGCCTCCACCCTGAGGGTGAGAAGGCCGTCGTTCAAGAGGATGGTGTCGCCCGCCTTTACTTCATCCGGCAAGGCGGGATAATTCACGGAAGCTCCCGAGGCGTCGCCCATGCGCTCTTCTGCAGTCAAAATAAATTCGGCACCGTTTTTGAGCACCGTCGGCTCAGCAAAAAGGCCCAGACGCAGCTCCGGGCCTTTCGTATCCGCAACGGTGCCTACTGCTTTTCCCGCGGCGGCGGCAGCCTGACGCAAAAGCGCCAACCGCCGGCCGTGCTCGGCATGATCGCCGTGAGAAAAATTGAAACGGGCCAGATCCATGCCGGCGAGCAGCAGCTTTTGCAACAGAGCCGCGTCATCGGTGGCCGGACCTAAAGTGCAGATGATCTTTGTTCTTTTCATACGCTCGCTTTCTATGCTCTGTAAGCCTTGATCTTGGCGATGAGCTTGGGCAGTATCTCCAACGCATTGCCCACGATGCCGTATTTGCATACGGAGAAGATGGGAGCGGTGGCGTCTTTGTTGATGGCTACGATGATGTCCGACTCTTTCATGCCGGCCAAGTGCTGTACGGCGCCGGAAATGCCGCAGGCAAAATAAACGTGAGGCTTAACGGTCTTGCCGGATTGGCCCACCTGCTTGGAGTGAGGTAGCCAGCCCTCGTCCACCACGGCCCGGGAGCCGCTGACGGTGGCTCCTTCCAAAAGGCCCGCCAATTCTTCCAAAAGCTTGAAGTTGTCTTGGCTGCCCATGCCGCGGCCGCCGCTCACCAAAATGTCCGCCTCTTCCAGCTTCAGATCGGTGCCGGCCGTGAGGGGCTTGGACGAAAGGACGGTGACCCGGGAAGGAGGCAGATCCACTGCGTCAAAGGGGATCACTTCGCCCTTTCTGTTGGGATCGGGGGTCTTGGGCGAGAAAACTTTGGGGCGCACGCTGCCCATCTGAGGCAGGTTCTCGTCGCAGACGATGGTGGCGTAAATGTTGCCGCCCAAAGCAGGCCGGGTCCACTCCACTATACCTTCGGGAGTCATGTTGATGGCGGTGCAGTCGGCGCACAGACCGGTGTGCAGCCGGGCTGCTACCCTAGGGGCCAAGTCTCTGCCCTCGGAGGTGGCGCCGAACATCAAAGCATTGGGGTTGTATTTCTCCGCCAATTGGGCGATGGTCTCGGTGTAGAGCTCCGTGTGATAGGGAGCATATTTTTCGCCGATGATGGTGTAGACCTTATCGGCGCCGGCTGCGATGAGTTTTTGGGGCAGATCCCCCGCTTCCACGGCGATGAGGACGGCACAGCACTTGCCGCCGCAAGCGGCGGCCATGTCGGAGCCTACACCCAACATCTCGTAGGCCACCCCCAAGGGCTCGCCGTGGTCCGATTCCACCACTACCCACACGTCTTCGGCCTTGGCCTTGGCAGCCTTTGGAGCAGGAGCGGCGGTCTCTGTCGAGATGGCCTCCTGAGGACACTCCCGCACGCAGGCAGCGCAGGAAACGCATTTATCTTCATCGCAGGCAGCCTTGCCGTCGTTCACGTTGATGGCGCCCACCGGGCAGACGGCGGCGCAAGCTTCGCAGCCTATACAGAGTTCTTTATCTACGTTCACAGCCATGTCGTTCACCTCAGCGCTTAATGATCTCCGCCTCTGTCAGTTTGGCGAAAAGTTTTTCTACGGCTTCGTCCACATCGTCTTCTTTGATGATCTCGCTGTGGATCTCCGGGGGCGTGGGAGTGAAGGCCTTCAACACTTTGGTGGGAGACCCGGTCAGGCCCACCTGCTGCGGCTCCAAGCCCAGTTCGGCGATGCCCCAAGTGGGGATGACGGCCTTGCGGGCCTTCATCTTGCCCTTGATGGAAGCAAAGCGGGGCTCCTTTTCCGATTTGGAGACGGTGATGAGCACCGGGGGAGCGCAGGACAAAGTGAGAGCGGCGTAATCGTTTTCCTTTTTCACCACCAATTGACCGTCGGTAAAGGTGATGGCTAGAGAGTTGCACAGCTGAGGGATGCGCAGGTGCTGGGCTATCTCCGGGCCCACTTGGGCGGTGTCGCCGTCTACGGCCTGCTTGCCGCACAGGATCACGTCGTAAGTCCCTATCTTCTTGATGGCGGCGGCCAAAGCGGTGCTGGTGGCCAAAGTATCGGACCCGGCCAAGGCTCTGTCGCTCACCAATACGGCCTCGTCGGCTCCCATAGCCAAGGCATCTTTCAAAATATCCGCGGCCATGGGCAAGCCCATGGTGACGGCAGTCACTTTGCCGCCGTAGGCGTCCTTCAATTCCAAGGCAGCTTCCAGTGCCTGCCGGTCGAAGGGGTTCATGATGTTTTCCACGCCTTCCCGGGACAGCGTCCTGGTAGCCGGATCGAATTTGACTTTTGCTGTATCCGGCGTCTGCTTCAAGCATACTACGATGTTCATAGCTGACCTCCCACTGCTAAGATTTGCTTTCGTTATGATAGTTATCCTTGCGGATGCTAAGCGCTGGGCTCATATCCCAAGTATTATATCATATAAACCCGCAAGGTTTAAATCTTTTCTTTGTAACTTTTCTGTGTAGCGCCGATATGCAAGCTGCCGGGCCCCAAGATCTTCTCCACCGCGGCGCGAAAACCGGGCTGTTTGGGATCTACCCAAAAATTCGGCTCGGTCTTGAAAACTTTGCCGCTGGCTTTCATATGAAGATAGACCACAGCGTTCCCTTTGTAAGCGGCGAAAAGTTCCCGCAAACGACGGGTGGTGAGAGCATTGTCTAAACTTGCGGCGATCTTCAAATGCACGGCCGCCTGCTCCTCTGCGTCTGCTTGAGGGTCCGCAGCGAGCTGCTCTATCTTCATGGCGATAATCTTCTGTTCGTCTTCGTTGCTACTGAGGCGGCCCTCCACCAGCACGATGTTCTCTTCCCGCACCTCTTCTCCCCAGCGGTCGAAGCAGGCGGGAAAGACCATCACGGGAAAACGGCCGCTCATATCTTCCAGCGTCATAGTGGCCATAAGGTCCCCCGCTTTGGTGGTCTTTATCTTGCATTCGCTGATGATGCCGGCCACTCTCACCTGCTGCCCGTCCTGCACGGGGCAGTCGTCCCCCCGCAAACGGCCCAAAGGCAATAAACGCTTCACTTGGGCTTTGTAATCTTCCAAAGGATGGCCGCTGATATAAAAGCTCAGCAGTTCTTTTTCGTCCCGCAGCATCTGCGCCCGGGAAAATTCCGGGATGTCGGGGAGGGTGACGTCTCCGTAACTCTCCTCTTCTTTTTCGTCGGCGAACATGTTTATTTGACCGGAGTCCAGCTCTTTTTGGTGAGCGGCGCCGATATCAACCGCCTGTTCGGCCACGGCGCAGAGGGCGGAGCGTTTGCAGCCGAAACTGTCCATGGCTCCGCAGCGGATGAGGTTCTCCACCTGCCGTTTGTTGAGCCTGATGTTGGCCACCCGGCAGCAGAAATCCACCAGCCCCTGAAAAGGTCCCCCTTCTTGGCGGGCGCGGCAGATCTCTTCTACCACGCCCATGCCCATGCCTTTGATGCCGGCCAAGCCGAAGCGGATGGCGTTGCCCTTGCCGCTTTTGTGAACGGTGAAGCCGCTGTCGCTCTCGTTCACGTCGGGCGGGAGGACGGCCAAGCCGGCGTTGCGGCAAACGCCGATGTACCAGCTCAGCTTATCGTAGTCGCCCATGACGCTGTCCAAAAAGGCCGCCATATATTGGCAGGGCCAGTGAGCCTTCAGATAGGCGGTCTGATAGGCTACCAGGGCATAGGCCACCGAGTGGGATTTGTTGAAGCCGTAGCCGGCGAAGTGCTGCAAAAGCGCGAAGATCTCTTCGCTCAAAGCGGGAGAGATGCCGTGCAATTTTTGGGCTCCGGCCACGAAGGCGCTGCGCATGGAGTCCAGCTCTTTGGCCTTCTTCTTGCCCATGGCCCGGCGCAATATATCGGCCTGACCGAGGGTGAAGCCCCCCAAGGCCGAGGCGATCTGCATCACCTGCTCCTGATAGAGGATGACGCCGTAAGTGTCTTTCAAGATGGGCTCCATCAAAGGATGGAGCACCTTGGCTGTGCGGTGGCCGTGGCGGCCGGCGATGAAGTCTTCCGCCATCCCCGTGCCCAAGGGGCCGGGCCTATAAAGAGCCACCAAGGGGATGAGGTCTTCGAAACTTTCCGGCGCCAGGTCCGTCAAAAGTTTGGTGATGCCCGCGCTCTCCAGCTGGAAGACGCCGAAGGTGTCTCCTCTGCACAGCATCTGACAGGTGGCGGCATCGTTCAAGGGGATGCGGTCTATGTCGATCTCGACCCCTGCGGTCTCTTTGATGTGGCGCACAGCGTCGCTGATCACCGTGAGGGTGCGCAGGCCCAGAAAATCCATCTTCAAAAGGCCCAAGTCCTCTACCCTGTCCTTGTCGTATTGGGTGACGATCCCTTTTTTATCGGCATCCAACTGCAAGGGCACGTAGTCGGTAAGGTCGCCTGGAGCGATGATGACCCCGGCGGCGTGGGTGCCGCTGTTGCGGGGCAGGCCCTCCACTTTTCGGGCCAGTTCAATGAGGCGGCGGTTCTCGGGAGTGCTGTCGCACAGCTCCCTCAGCTCTCTGCTGCTCTCCAAGGCCCGCTCCAAAGTTATCCCCAATTCTCTGGGGATCTTTTTGGCTATCTCGTCGCAGGTGCGATAGCTGAGGCCCAAGACGCGGCCCACGTCCCGCACCGCCGCCCGGGCCAGCAGGGTGCCATAGGTGACGATCTGAGCCACATTCCTTTTGCCGTAGCGCTTCACCACGTAATCGATGACTTCCTGCCGCCGATTGTAGCAAAAATCCGTATCGATATCGGGCATGCTCACCCGCTCTGGGTTCAAAAAACGTTCGAAGAGCAACTTATAACGGAGGGGATCGATGCCGGTGATGCCCAAAAGATAGGCCGCCAAGCTGCCTGCCGCGCTGCCTCGGCCGGGGCCTACGGGTATCTTCTCGGTGCGGCAGTGTTCGATAAAGTCCCACACGATCAAAAAATAATCGTCGTAGCCCATTTGGTGGATGATGCCCAGTTCGTAGTCCAAACGGGCGAAAACTTCTTGCGGAGCGTCGGGATAGCAGCGAGGCAAACGTTCAAGACAAAGCTGCCGCAGATAAGCTGCGGCGTCGCGGCCGGCGGGCACCGGAAATTTAGGCAACAGCAAGTGGCCGAACTCCAAGTCTACATGACAGCGTTCGGCGATGCGGGCAGTGTTCAGCAGGGCCTCTTGCTCCCCGGGGAAGGCCCGCTGCATCTCTTCGTAGCTTTTCAGATAAAAAGAATCGCCGGGCAGGTGCAGGCGCTGAGGATTGTCTATGGTGTCGGCGGTCTGGATGCACATCAAAACGTCCTGAGCTTCCGCATCCTCCCGCATCACATAGTGGCTGTCGTTGGTGGCCACCAGCTGCAAATCGAACTCTTTGGCCAGCCGCCGCAGCCCGGCGTTGGTCACCGCTTCTTCCTGCAGGCCGTGGTTCTGCAATTCCAAAAAATAATTTTCCCGGCCGAAGATGTTGAGATGTTGCTCGACCGAGCGGCGGGCTCTCTCCATGTTGCCGCTTTGGATGAGCAAGGGCACTTCGCCGGAGATGCAGGCGCTGAGGCAGATGATCCCTTCGGAATAGCGGCGCAACACCTCTTTGTCCACCCGGGGCCGGTTGCAGTAGGACCCTTCCAAGTGGCCGCAGGAGACCAGCTTCATCAAATTGTGATAGCCCTTGTCGTTTTCAGCCAACAGGATGAGGTGGAACATCTCGCGGCTGTTCCGCTCGAAACGGCTGCCCGGGGCCACGTAAACTTCGCAGCCGATGATGGGCTTTATGCCCTGCTTTTTGCACTCTTTGTAAAAATCGACCACGCCGTACATGACGCCGTGATCGGTGATAGCCAAACTGTCCATGCCCAGTTCTTTGGCGCGAGCTACCAAGGGGCCTATCTTGGCGGCCCCGTCTAAAAGGCTGTATTCGCTGTGGACGTGAAGATGAGCGAAAGGAGCTGACATGGTCCTTCTCTTTCCCCTCGAAAAATTTTCAGAGAGCCGAAGCTTTATTTAGGAAAGTTTTTTGCGGGAAGGGCCCACATAGAGCCCCGCCGCCAAAAAGAGCAGGTTGACGAAGAGAGCGACGAAGAGGCCGTTGACCGCCAGCGGTGCGAAAAGCTCCCACAAAACGGCGGTGATGATGCCTAAAGCGATGGAGCAAAGGCCCAGGCCCCGGTGTATCTTCCCGTGAAAGAAAACGGAAAAAGTCAGAGGCAAAAAAATGCCGCTGCCTCTCAGGCTCATAGATAGATAGTTCCACATGAGCACCGAACTGTGCAGATGGGTGAACACGAAAAAGATGGAGCCGAGGATGACCGCAAGCACCGTCATCCTGTTGCAAAAAAGTTGAGCTTTATTTGTTAAACGACTGCCCAAAATGTTGGCCGCGTCTCTGCTGATCATGGTGCCGATGCCCAAAGAGAGGCCGGCGATGGAGCCGAAGGCGGAAAGGAGCAAGGCCGCCAAACCGATGCCCCCCAGCCAAGGCGGCAGATAATTCGCCAAAAAGACGGGCAAGGCGTTGACAGAAGCGATGTCGGGGTGGTTAGCCCGCATGAAGAGGCCTATCAGCACCGAGGGCAGGCCCACGGGGACGACCAGCGCGGCGGAAAGGAAGCAGCCTTTGGCTGCTGTTTTGCTGTCGGCGGCGCTGAAGATGGCTTGGATATAAGTTTGGGTGGAAACGATGCCCACCAAAAGAGAAGCGAAATTCAAAAGCGCCCCTTCGATGCCTGCTCCGCACAGGCTGAACCAAGGCAAGGGAGGAAAAGCAGTGCGGAGGCCCGTGAGACCGCCCATGCCTTCATAGGCCGCAAAACCTCCCGCAAAAACGGCCGCATAGATAAAGAGCAGCTTCAGGAGGCCCGCCAGCCCGCCGCCGGCGATGCCGCCGAAAAAGACCAAGCCCAAAACTATCACTAAAAGGATGAGAGCCGACACCAAAAAATCGCAACCGAAAAGATTTTCCACCAAATGGATGGCGGCCAGGCCGCTGGACACGATGCTGAAGAAGATGCCGATGCTGGAAGAGACGGTGGCGAAATTGCCCGCCGCCGGGCCGTAATTGGCCACCAAAAATTCGCTGATGGTGGTGAGCCCGCTTTTGCGCAGGGGCACGGCATAAAAAAGCCCCATCAAAATGAAAGAGATGCCGCTGCCCAAAGTGAACCACCAAGCGCTGAGGCCCAGTTTGAAGGCCAACTGCGCCGTACCGATGGTGGCCCCGCCCCCTACGATGGTGCCGATGATGCTGCCCGCCACCATGAGGGTGCCGGAGCTGCGGCCGCCGAGGCTGTAATCTTCTGCGCTTTTGATCCGCCGGGCCAGATAGAGGCCGGGGGCGATGCTGATGATGAGGGTCAGCAGCAAAGAAACGATATGCATCGTCGAAAGGTGCATAACAACAACTCCCGTCTTTTTGTATTATATCATGTTCGGGCCCCTTCGTAAACCGCGCGCCGCCGTCTGCGGGGCCCGCTTCATTATAGCACGGCCCGGAACTTTTCCTTCATACTTTGTAAGACATGTTTGAAACTATTTGCGGGCCTTTTTTCGGGCAAAGAAAAAAGCGGCCGCCGCAGGCCGCTCGGGCTTTACTCTTTTGAAAAAATGTCAAGGCAAAAGATCTCGGCTCTTCCCTTTTTGCTCCGCTCTTTCAGCGGGGGAAGATCAGTTCGTGTTCGTCGCTGTTGGCGCCGGGGTCGGCAGTGAGCTCGAAAGGTATGCGCTTTTCTCTGCCCACTTTTTTGAGGAAGATCGTGATGGCTGCAGAAGTGGACAGGCCGATATTCTCCAACACGGCCTCGGCACTCTTCTTTACTTCATCATCGATACGAAAACTTATCTGTGCCATTAGCTCGGCCTCCCTTCGTTTTAATTATAGCTAAAATACTGGTTTTGTCAAGCAATTGTGTAGAAAGGATACCACCGCAGTAAAATTTTCGCCTTTTTTCTGCAAGAGAGGCGCTTTGCGGGGCGAGGTTTTCGCAAAAAACAGCGGTCAAGGCTCAGACCTTCAGGACTTGCCGCAAAAATTTTCCCGTTATGCTGCGCTCGCATTTGCAGATATCTTCCGGCGTGCCTTGCGCTACTATCTCGCCGCCGCAGTCTCCGCCCTCCGGCCCCATGTCGATGACGTAGGCGGCATTTTTGATCACGTCCAAGTCGTGTTCGATGACGATGACGGTGGCCCCCTTCTCTACCAAGGAGGCGAACACCCTGAGCAGAGTCTCCGTGTCCAGAGGATGCAGGCCGATGGTAGGCTCGTCGAACACGAAGACCGTGTCACTTTGTGCCCTGCCCAATTCGCCCGCCAATTTCAAACGCTGAGCTTCGCCGCCGGAGAGGCCGGGGGTCTCTTCCCCCAAAGTCAGATAGCCGAGGCCCAGATCCCGCAGCACGGTCAGCTTGCGCACCACCTGGGGCAGATCGGCGCAGGCTGCGATGGCTTCGTCGATGCTCATGGCCATCAGGTCGGGAAGGCTGTGGGCCTCTCCCCCCTTTTTCGACTGCCGTTTGATGAGCCCCGCCTCTTTGGTGTAGCGGGAGCCGCCGCAGTCGGGGCACGCTATCTTCACGTCCGGCAAAAACTGCACGTCCAAGTCGATGGTGCCGGTGCCGTCGCAGGTGGGACAACGCAACGCCCCGGTGTTATAAGAAAAATCTCCCGCCTTATAGCCCTTCTCTTTGGCGGCCGCAGTCTTGGCGTAAACTTTGCGCAATTCGTCGTGCACGTCGGCGTAGGTGGCCACGGTAGAACGAACGTTGATGCCGATGGGAGCGGCATCGATCAATTTTACCTGCTCTATCCCCGGGGCGCTGACGGCCTTCACGTGCTCGGGAAGTTTTTCGCCGCGGATCTCGGCTTCTAAAGCGGGGATGAGGCTCTCCAAGATCAGAGTGGTCTTGCCGGAGCCGGAGACGCCGGTCACCGCTATGAGCCGACCTTTGGGGAATTTTACGTCTAAGGGCTTCACCGTATGGATCTTATCTGTAGAAAGATGAATGGCGCCAAGAGCAAAGAGCTCCTCTTTCGGACAAGAGTCGAACACTTTGATGCTTTTTTCTCCCGTCAAAAAGCCGCCGATGCGGGAAGCGGGAGCGGCTGCCGCCTCTTTCAGCGGCCCTTGGGCGATGACGGTGCCTCCCCCCGCTCCTGCCTCCGGCCCCAATTCGATGAGCCAATCCGCTTGGCGGAGCACTTGCACATCGTGATCCACCAGCACTACGGAATTGCCGTCGGCGATAAGGTCGCGCAGCACGCCGGAGAGGCCCGCCAAATTATAGGGGTGCAGGCCGATAGAAGGTTCGTCCAAAACATAGAGGACGCCGGTGGTGCGGTTGCGCACCGCCCGAGCCAATTGCATCCGCTGCCGCTCGCCGGTAGAAAGAGTGGACGCTGCCCTGTCCAAGGTGAGATAAGCCAGCCCCAGCTCCGTCAAACGCTGTGCATTGCCTAAAAAAGAAGCGCAGATGCTTTCCGCCATGGGCCGCAAAGCGGCAGGCAAAGAGGCGGGGACGCCCTTCACCCACTCGCTCAGTTGCCCCAAGGTCATGGTGCAGGCCTCGGCCAAAGAGATGCCCCGCACTTTGGGGGCCCGGGCAGCCTCGCTCAAACGGCTGCCGCCGCACTCGGGGCAAATATCCTGCCGTAAAAATTTTTCTACCCGTTTCATGCCCTTTTCGTCTTTCACTTTGGCAAGAGCATTCTCTACGGTGTAAGTGGCGTTGAAATAGGTGAAATCCATATCGCCGGCGGCGCCGCTGGTCTTGTTTTGGTAGATGATGTTTTTCTTCACGGCGGGCCCGTGAAAGACGATCTCTCTTTCTGCGGCTGTCAGTTCTTTGAAAGGCACAGAGGTGCGCACCCCCATGGCCCGGGCTATGTCCTTCATCAGCGACCACATGAGGGTCTGCCAAGGGGCCACGGCTCCTTCGTCGATAGAGAGATCTTCATCGGGCACCAGAGTAGCTTCATCTACCGTGCGGACTATGCCGGTGCCGTCGCATTTTTTGCAGGCGCCTTGGCTGTTGAAAGCCAGTTCTTCCGCTCCCGGTGCGAAAAAGGTCTCGCCGCAGACGGGGCAGACCAAGGGCAGGCCCGCCGCCACATTCAGGGAGGGCGGCATGTAATGGCCGTGAGGGCAGCGATGCTCGGCCACCCGCGAGAAGAGCAAACGCAAACTGTTCAGCAATTCTGTGCCGGTGCCGAAGGTGCTGCGGATGCCGGGGACGCCGGGCCGCTGGCGCAGAGCCAGCGCCGCCGGCACATAGAGCACCTCGTCCACCTGCGCCTTCTCCGCCTGTGTCATCCTTCTGCGAGTGTAGGCGGATAAGGCTTCCAGATAGCGGCGAGAGCCTTCCGCATAAAGGATGCCCAAGGCCAAAGAAGATTTGCCGGAGCCCGACACGCCCGCTATGGCCACGATCTTGTGCAAAGGCACGGTCACATCGATATTTTTCAGGTTGTGCACCCGCCCGCCCCTTATCACTATCTTCTCCGGAGCATTCGCAGTTCCCGTTTTTCTCGCCCCTTCCTCAACTTTTATCGTTTCCTTTTGCGGCGCCCGTCTGTCTCGATAGATCCGCAAAAGATCTCTCGAAGGCTGAAACTTTTCGAGCAGCCGACGAGGCTTAATGCCGTTTCTCCGCTCTCGCCAATCTAGATAAACATTTTAGCCCCCACAGCCGTCTCTATCGACTATGGGGGCTAAAGCCTTTCCTTATTTCATCGCGCCGAGCTTCGATGAAGCAGTTGCTTTTTTTATTGGTGGGCCCAGTAGGACTCGAACCTACGACCAGCCGGTTATGAGCCGGCGGCTCTACCAACTGAGCTATAGGCCCATCTGGCGCTGACAAGCAACATTATAGTCAAAGGCCTCGGCCTTGTCAAGAGAACTCAGTCCAAAAAATCTTTCAGCTTGCGGCTGCGGCTGGGGTGCCGCAATTTCCGCAGAGCCTTGGCCTCGATCTGACGGATGCGCTCGCGGGTGACGCTGAAGTATTGCCCAACTTCTTCCAAGGTGCGGCTGCGCCCGTCCTGCAGGCCGAAGCGCAGTTCCAAAACTTTCCGCTCCCGGGGGGTGAGGGTCTGGAGCACGTCCCACAATTGTTCTTTGAGGAGAGTGAAGGAGACGGCGTCCGCCGGGGCGGGGGCATCGTAATCTTCGATGAAGTCGCCCAAGTGAGAGTCTTCTTCTTCGCCGATAGGCGTCTCCAAAGACACAGGCTCCTGGGCTATCTTCATGATGTCCCGCACCTTGTCCACCGTGGTGCCCATCTCTCTGGCCAATTCTTCCGGCTGAGGCTCCCGCCCCAATTCCTGCAGCAATTGCCGGCTGACCCGGATGAGCTTGTTGATGGTCTCCACCATGTGCACGGGGATGCGGATGGTGCGGGCTTGATCGGCGATGGCCCGGGTGATGGCCTGACGTATCCACCAAGTGGCGTAGGTGCTGAACTTGAAGCCCTTGTTGTAATCGAATTTTTCCACCGCTTTGATGAGCCCCAGGTTGCCTTCTTGGATGAGGTCCAAGAAGAGCATGCCCCGGCCCACGTAGCGCTTGGCTATGCTCACTACCAGCCTCAGGTTGGTCTCGGAGAGGACCTTCTTGGCCTCTTCGCCCTGCTCGTCGATCTCCCGCAGCAATTTTTTGAAGCTCGTTTCAGCGGCGAGGGACCTGTCGTAAAGCTTCCCGACTTCTTGGGGATCCCTCTGCTCTTTTTGCAGCAGCTCGTTCACATGAGCGAGACGGCCGGCGATGTCGTAGAGGTCGTGCACCTCTTTATCGCTGGTGGGTCTATGGATGATGAGGCTCTCCCATTGAGGATCGAGGCAGCCTCTGTCGCTCAGCCGGCGCTGGAGATGGTTGCGCTCGTCTCTGGTGAGCTCGAAGATGAAGTCTTCGTATTCGGCCGCAGTGCAGGGCCGGCCGCTGCGCTGCCGCTCGGTAAGTTCCTTCAAAACGGAAGCTCCGGAACGCAGCAGAGTGATGTGTTTTTCTTTAGCCAAAAAAGTGTCTATTTCGTCCAGCAGTTTGGCCGGCTCGTTCTCGCCTTTGCCGCCGAACCTGTCTTTGTTGGGCTCCCACCCCTGCAGGAGCTTAGAGGCCTGTCTGCCCTTCTCCATCCTTTTGGCCAGCTTGATCTCGTCGTCGCCCACCAAGAGGGGCACCCGCCCGATCTCTTTCAGATACATCCGCACCGGGTCGTCGATGCTGATGCCCTCCGGCACTTCCAGCCGGGCCAGCTCGCTCTCGCTCACGGTCTCGCCGCTTTGGGCGATCTTGGCCAAGTCGGCCTCGATGGCAGCCTCGTCCGCTTCTTCCGTCTCGTCGATGAGCTTCAAGCCTTTGTTGGCGATCTCTTCCAAGAGCCGCTCCACAAAGTCCGCATCTGCCTCGGGAACGGTCTCCAACACGTCGTCGTAGGTGAGGACGCCGTTATTTTCTTTGGCTTTGGTCAAAAGGTCCACCAATTGGCCCTTGGTGAGCACCCCTTCGGGCAGGCCTCGGGCAGCGGAAAAACCTGCGCCGCCGGCCTCGTCTATCTCTTCCAGTTCGGCATAATCGTCGCTGTCCTGCAGATCGGCCAATTCGGCCGCTTCTTCTTCGGCCTGCACTTCCGCATCGCGAAAGTCCTGCTCGGTCTTCAAAGTTTTGCCGTCCAGGCTGGGCTCTTCGTCGTTCTCTTCTTCTGCGCTCTGCTCGGGCTCTGCCTGGGCCGCCGGGAGGTCTGCCTTGAGAGCGCCCTGCTTTTCGCTCACGTCGGCCTGCTGTGCTGCCGTGTCGGGCGCGGCGGTCTCGGCTTTGTCTGCGGCTCCTGCCGGGGCAACAGCCTCGGCTTCTGCCGGAGCGTCGATCTCTTGAGCCGCTTCTTCCGCAACTGTTTGCTGACGCAGCTCTTCTTGTGCCGGCTCCATGCTCATGGCGTTCCTCCTTTCACGACTATTTGACGAAACTGTCTGTCTTTATGCTTTATGATACAGATCGCTGATCTCTTTTTTCAACTGCAGGCCGCGGGCCAGTTCTTCTTTATAGCGCCCGTCTCCAGCCTTTTCGTATTCCACGGCCAAGGCCGCGTGCCGCTCGTATTCTTTTTGCAGATAGCGATAAGTGAGCTGTCGGTTGCAATCGGCGAAAGTGTCCTCCAGCTTCTCTGCTTCCGCTTCCTGAGCGGCGATCTGCGCCAGGGCCGCGCCTGCTTCTTCGTCTTCCTGCAGCCTTGTCGCCAAAAATTCGCTCAAAGTTTTGGGAGAGGCGCTTGCAACATAGGTCCTTATCCCCTCGAAGATGGTCTGATAAGCGGGGCAGGTGAAGCCGAACTTCCCTACCGTCTCTTCGCACTCTGCGACCAGTTCGGGCCGCTCCAATAAAGTTAGGAGCAAGAGCTTTTCGGCAGGCAACCCTTCCTGCACCCGCCGAGCTTCGGCCTTAGGAGGAGGGCTTTGAGGCCGCGCTTCCGTCGTTTTTCGCCCTCTGCTGCGGGTCGCTTTGCGGTATTCGTCCAAGATGAGGCCTTCGTCGATCACCAGCCTGCGGGCCAGTTCTTTGATGTAGGCTGCCGCTTCTATCTCGCTGCTCCCCTCTAGAAGGAATGGTAGAATATTCGACACAGCCTGTACTTTTCCTGCCAAAGAGGCCGTATTATTTTGCCTCAGCACCTCGTCGATCTGAAAGGCCAAGCCTTCTGCGGCCCCTCGGATGACCTGCAGAAAGGCCTCTTTCCCCCGCTCTCCGCGGCTGCGGATGAATTCGTCCGGGTCCTTGCCGGCGGGCACCACCGCCACCCGCACCTTCAGGCCGCAGTTCCTGGCCAGGCTCACTGCCCGCACCGAAGCGGCTCGGCCGGGGCCGTCGCTGTCGTAACAAAAGATGACTTCTTCGGCACAGCGCTGCAATAATTTGGCCTGCTCCCGACTGAAGGCGGTGCCCATAGAGGCCACGACGTTCTCGATGCCGGCGGCGTGCAGGCTGATGGCATCCATGTACCCTTCCACCACGATGGCCTGCCTGCTCGCCCTGATGGCGGGCAGAGCCACATCGAAGGCGAAGAGGAGAAAGCGTTTGTTGAAGAGATCGGTCTCCGCCGTGTTCATGTATTTGGCCTGTCGGTCGTCTGTGCCGATGATGCGGCCGCCGAAGCCTACGATGCGGCCTCGAGGATCTTTGATGGGGATCATCACCCGTTGGCGAAATTTATCGTAAAAAGAGCCGTCGCTCCGCCGGGCGATGAGACCGGCGGCCAGAAGCACTTCTTCTTTGAGGCCCCGTTTGCCTAAATTGCTGAGGAGGCTGGTGAAGCCGGGCAGAGCGTAGCCGATGGAAAAACGCTCGCAGATGTCGCTAGCGATGCCCCGCCCTGCCAAATAGGCAAGAGCCTCTCGGCCCTGGGGCATTTTCGTGAGACAGGCCCGAAAATAGCGGCAAGCCGTTTCGTTTGCTTCCAGCACCGCCTGCTTCTGCCGCTGCCGCTCCTGCTCTTGAGGCGTGCCGGTCCGCTCGGGCACGGGGATGTGATAGCGATCGGCCAAAAGTTTCAAAGCATCGCCGAAGCCGCAGTGTTCTGCCTGGCGTATGAAGGCGAACACATCGCCGCCGGCGTGGCAGCCGAAGCAGTAGAAGAGCTGTTTGGACGGGTCCACGGTGAAAGAAGGGGTCTTCTCTCCGTGCAAAGGGCAGCAGCCCCAGTAGCGGCCGCCCCGTTTTTTAAGCGTCACGTAAGAAGACACCACCTCCAAAATGTCGGCGGCGCTCCGCACCTGCTCCTTGAAATTCTCCCACTCCTGCTCCATGAGGCCCTCGCAGCTTTTGTCGTTGCGGTTATTATTCCCTGTTTCAAGGGGAAAATCCTCTTTTGCCCTCCGCACAAATTTCCCCGGCCCCCTGCTTCTCCCTTGCGCCGCGGCGGATACATGGTATAATAGAGCCGTGACTCGCTTTTTAAGGAAGGTTTTGCGATGAAAAAGATCTTTTTGTTTTTAACTCTCATCCTTTTATGCTGCTCTGCCCTGTGTCGGGCCGCAGAGCCGCCCACCGTTACCAGCGACAAGCGCTCCTTCAACCCTCTTACCGGCGTCTACCTGCTGGAGGGCCATGCCACCGTGCGCTGGCCCGACGACAGGATGGACTTGGTGATCGCTTGCGACAGAGCTCAGGTGCTGCTCTATCAATTGGAAGTGCATGCCGAAGGCAACATCAAATTGGATTACGACAAAGAGCTGCGCTTCACCTGCGACAAAGTGGACGTTTATCACACAGACCGCACCGCCTACTGCAGCGGCAACACGGTCTTTCGCTGCGGCAAAGACGTGATCTGCGCCGATAAAGGCGCCTATTGCTGGAAGACGAAGCTGGCGGTCTTCAGCGGCAACGTGAAGGTGAACGGCAAGCCCTGGCCCCATGAAGCGGAATATAACGTAAAGACTCATAAATTGAGCGAACGGTGAAAGTTTTTTCCGTTTTATTTCAAAAGCAGAACAATTTGTTTGACTTAGCCTTTTTTCTATGCTAAAATTATTTTGACTTGTAGATCGACACCGCGGCGGGCATGTTTTTCGTGAGACTGCTCTTTTCGCCGCCGCGCAAGAACGGAGGCTGTTTCATGGGCAGAAAAAGGGCTCTTCCCCCGGATTTCGACGGCACTTATACCGAGGAGATGCTCAGTGACCGTCAGCGCAAGATCTTAGAGTTTCTCCGCACCTACATGCTGATGCGGGGCGCTCCCCCCTCCGTGCGGGAAATCGGCGAGGCCGTGGGCCTCTCCTCCAGCTCCAGCGTCCACAATCATCTGCGCAACCTGCAGGAGATGGGCTTCATCAGCCGCGACATCGTCGGCAGCCGCAACATCGAGCTGTTGGGGGCAGGGTCCGAGGCCTGGAAGATGAAAGAGATGGTGGCGGTGCCGCTGGTGGGCAGGATCACCGCAGGCCAACCCATTTTGGCGGTGGAGAACGTAGAAGATACCTACCCCATCCCCAAAGATCTGGTGGGCTGCAGCGACGATGTCTTCATGCTCACCGTGGAAGGCGACAGCATGATCAAGGCGGGCATCTTCGACGGCGACTACATCATCGCCCGCAAACAGAACTACGCTACCAACGGCGACATCGTGGTGGCCCTCATCGACGGTGAGAGCACCACCGTGAAGCGCTACTTTCGGGATCGCCGCAACGTGCGGCTGCAGCCTGAGAACGACAAGTATCGCCCCATCTTGGGCACCGATAATATCCGTATCTTGGGCAAAGTGATAGCGGTCTTCCGCATCATGTAGCTCCGCAAAAGAAAAGAGGCTCCGTCTTTGCGAGACGGAGCTTTTTTGTTGCCTGAAAAATAATAAATATCCCCCGGCTACGCCGGGGGATATTTATTGATGAACACATCCTAAAACGATCGTCGCCCTTCGGCGATGGTCTTACTGTTGCTCTTTCTCTTCTTCCAAATGCTTGTAATAAGCCTTGGTCTCGGCTACGATCACACCGCTCAACAGCAGCAGGGCGATCAAGTTAGGAATGGCCATCAGGCCGTTCACGATATCAGCCAAAGTCCAAATAGTCTCCAGCTTCAGGAAGGGAGCGCAGGCAACGATGATGATGAAGAAGATACGGTAAGGCATGATGCCTTTGACGCCGCTCAAATATTCCACGCAGCGTTCGCCGTAATAGTTCCAGCCCAAGGTGGTGGTGAAAGCAAAGAGGGAGAGAGCCACCATCAGCAGGAAACTGCCGAAGCTGGCAAAGCTGCTGCTGAAGGCCGCGTCGGTCATAGCTGCGCCGTTCAGATCGCCGCTCCACACGCCGGTAACTACCAGAGTCAGGCCCGTCAGACTGCAGATGATGATGGTGTCGATGAAAGTGCCGGTCATGGATACCAAGCCCTGCTCGGCAGGCCATTTGGTCTTGGCGGCGGCGGCTACGATGGGCGCAGAGCCTAAGCCGGACTCATTGGAGAAAACGCCTCTGGCCACGCCGCTGCGCATAGCCAGCATCACGGTGGCCCCCAAGAAGCCGCCCTGAGCTGCGGTGGTGGTGAAAGCGCATTCGAAAACTTTGCCGATGGCGGCCGGCACGCTGCCGGCGTTCATGATGAGGATGCTGACGGTGGCCAGCAGATAGAGCACGGCCATGAAGGGCACGATGGCGGCGGTCACTTTGGCGATGGATTTAAGGCCGCCGATGGTGACTACGGCCACCAGCACGGTCAAAACGCCGCCGGTGATGAAGGGATGCAAGCCCAAAGTGATCTGGGTGATCTCGGTGATGGAATTGATCTGGGCGAAGGTGCCGATGCCGAAGCAGGCACACAGCACGCCGAAGAGAGCGAAGATGACGGCCAAAGGCTTATAGCTCTTGCCCAAGCCGTTCTCGATGTAGTACATGGGGCCGCCGGAGATGTTGCCGTTGTCATCCACTTTGCGGAATTTTACGGCCAGCATGCATTCGGCGTATTTGGTGGCCATGCCGAAGAAGGCAGCTACCCACATCCAGAAGAGAGCGCCGGGGCCGCCGGCCTTGATGGCGGTGGCTACGCCCACGATGTTGCCGGTGCCGACGGTAGCGGCCAAGGCGGTGCACAGAGCCTTGAAGCTGGTAACGTCGCCCTCGCCTTCGCTTTTAGCGGCGAAGATCATCTTCAGGGCATGGGGCAGGCGCAAAACCTGGATCAGGTTCAGCCGCACGGTGAGCAGCATGCCCGTGCCTACCAAAAGGATCAAGAGCGGCGGGCCCCACACGAAACTATCGATCTCGTTCAACAATTCCAACATAACTTGCTTCCTCCTCACTTTTTTGAGCAAATGGGCAAAGAAAAGAGGCCGTCTTGAGCCGATGAGCGCAGGCTCCCTCCCAAGAAAAAAGCTTCCGAAGCGACTCCGGAAGCAAAGAGCAAAGACGCCGCCCCGCCCGGCTTTCAGCCGGCGGTTCGGTACAGCTCTGTCCTTTGGCCTGAGAGATTGAAAAGAGCGCTGCTCTTTTTTGCCCCTTCGGCACCCTTTTTGAGGGACTCTCCAGAGTCGTGTCCGGCGGCAGTTCTCCGCTGCTGGCGCAGCACCTGAGAGTTTCGCTCCTTCGGTAGGCCTCGCGGGCCTTCTCCTGCCGTCTTCAACCACACTTTCTTCACTTATACCGCATATTATAACACAAATAATCCGTATTGCAAGGGCAGAAGGAAATTTTTTCCGCTCCTGCGCAAAAATCGCCGGCCTTGCGTCTTCTCTCTTTTCTTTTTGATCCGGAGAAAAAACGGCGACCTTTTTTATCTCGTCCCGAAATATTTGGCGAAACTCTTTTCCGCCTGCTCCTGCACTTCTCTGTCGAAGGCACTGTAAGCGGCCAATAAAATTTTTCCTTCTTTCGTTAAAACAGCGGAGCCTCCGTGAGCACCTCCCGCCGTCGCTTCCACCAGTTTATAGCCCAAGTCTTCTTCCGCCCGCCGCAAGATCTTCCACGCCTTGCTGCTGCTCATGCCCATGCTTTGATAAGCTGCCCGCAAAGAGCCGCAGCGATCCGTCAGCTCCAGCAGTTGGGCCACGCCCTTGCCGAAGGCCAACTGGTCGTTGAAGATTCGCACTTTCACATGAAATTTTTGCGGTGCTTTGTATCCGTCCACTTCACCACCCCCCGGCAAAACCGCAAGCGGGATAAACGCAGGTGTCGCAGCCCAGGCACAGGCCCCCCTCGCCTAAAGAAGAGAGCTCCTCTGCCGTTATGATATCGCCGGCGGCTAGGCGGGGCAGCACCGCGTCGAAGATGGTGGCAGGGGCGTGCATGACGCATCCGGGCAGGCCGCACACCGCTATGTTTTCATTTAGATAAGCCAGCATGAACATGGCGCCCGGCAGCACCGGCGCCCCGTAGCTCACCACTTGGGCCCCACTGGCGGCGATGGCGGCAGGAGTTTTGTCATCCGGGTCCACGCTCATGCCCCCGGTGCAGAAGATCAACTGAGCCCCGGCAGCAGCCGCCTCCCCTATGGCCGCGCATAACGTGCGGGGGTCGTCGCCGGTAAGTTTTTCGTAGATGACTTCTATGTCATAGGCCGCCAGCTTGGCCTTCACCGCCGGGCCGAAGCCGTCCTGCACCAGACCTTTGGCCACCTCATTGCCGGTGATCAAAAGAGCGGCCCGTTTTTTTACGAAGGGCAGCACGGTGAAGAGATGCTCTTTCGCCAAAGGAGCCAGCGCCTGCTCCAACTTTTCCTTGCCGATGACCAAAGGGATGATGCGCAGGCCCGCTAATTTGGCGCCTTCGGTCACCGCCGTGTTGCCCCGGCGGCAGGCTACTGTCAGCTCTCCCGTCCGGTTGAGGCGCAGCAATCGTTCTTTTCGCACTTTGAAAAGGCCGGCCCGGGTGGCGAATAGTTCGATCTTGCCTTCGCTGCAGGGGCCGAAGGTCACGCCCTCGCCGGCGCAGACCCGGGCCATGAGCAGGGCCGCTTCTTCTTCGTGCAACAAGGAAGGGTCCGGCTCCCATACGTAGAGGTGCTCCTTGCCCATAGAGAGGAGCAGCGGTATGTCTTCTTCCTGAACGATGTGGCCTTTGCGAAAGGCAGGGCCCTTCATCACCCCCGGCACGATGCGGGTGAGATCGTGGCAGAGGACGCAGCCTACCGCCTCTTCGGTCTTGATCAGTTTCATCGCTTGCTCTCCTTTTTTACTGAGCTTTTAATTTAGACTCGTCTTTGATCGGCGTGAAGCCGTAACGTTTGAAGACTTCCCCCGCTCCTTCACTTGCAAGATATAAAGCGAAACGCTCTGCCGCCGCCTTTTGTTTGCTCTTCTTCATTACGGCGAGAGGATAGACGATCTTCTCCGCTCCCTTGCTCTCCTCTGCTCTGGCTATCACTTCTACTTGAGATGAGAGGGCGGCATCGGTGGCATACATCAGCCCCGCCTTGGCATTGCCCGCCGCCACCCAGGCCAGCACCTGCGTGACGCTGGTGGCGAGGGTCGCCTTAGGCTCTATCTCTTGCCACAGGCCCAGCCCGGTCAAATAATTTTTGGCATAAATCCCCGCCGGCACCACAGCCGGGTCGCCGACGGCCACCGGCGCTGCCTTGGGAAGATCGGCAAAACTTTTCACATTTGCCGGGTTGCCCTTGGGCACCGCCAACACCAATTCATTGCTCAAAAGGGGCCGCACGGCGGTTTTTTCTATCAGCTCTTGTTTCACCAAGGCGTTCACGGGTCCCGGGGCCGCGGCGATGAAGATATCCGCCTCTAAGCCCTGCTCCAACTGCCGCTGCAGCCGGCCCGAGCCGTCGTACACACCCTGCACTTCGATCTTTTCTTTTTGCAAGAAGGCGGGGAGCAGTTCCTTCTCCATGATCTCTTCCAAACTGGCGGCCGCCGCCAGGCGGAGCACCGTTTTTTCCTTAGTTTCAGGCTGAGTCGTCCCGCAGCCCGCTGTCATCAGGATAGCTGTGCAAAGCGAGAAAAAGATAACAGCCAAACGTTTCATCGGCACGGCACCTCCTCAAGTTTTCCTTTATCCATGCGCACTGTTCTTTGACAGAGAGGCGCCAAGTCGTCCCGCCGATGGCTGACGATGACGGCCAAAGCTCCGCTCTCTCGCAGCAAAAGTTCCAGTTCGCCGCTCACTTCTTTGCGCAGTTCGTCGTCCAGGCCGCCGAAGGGCTCGTCCAACAAGATGAGCTGGGGCCGAGAGGCCATAAGACGGGCCAGAGCCAAGCGCTGTTTTTCGCCCCAGCTCAAATTTTTCGGGTAGCGTTTTTCGTAGCCTGCCAATTTGAAGCGGCGCAAAAGAGCGGCGATCTCTTTTTCTTCTTCGGCGGCAGTCAAATGCAAACGGCCGAGGCCGCAGCGTATGTTCTCGGCGGCGTCCATGTTGCCGAAGAGAGCGAAGTTGGGGAAAAGAAGGCCGCACTCCCGCTTTTGCGGCGAGAGCGAGAGACCTGCGGCAGTATCGGCCCACACCCTGCCGTTCATTTCTATGCGGCCGGCATCGATCTTTATCAACCCGGCCAAACATTTCAACACCGTGGTCTTGCCGCTGCCGGAAGGGCCCATCAGCCCCAGCACCGGCTGTTGCGAGTCTAAATAAAGGTCAACATCTACGGTGAAGGCAGGCAGATCTTTGCGAAAGACCGCTTTCAGTTCCATCTCAGCCCTCCCTTTTTCTGCTGCTGCGGTAGAGATAAAAGTTCAAGAGAAAGACTGCGGCCAAGCCTAAAAGGGCCGCCGCTCCCGCATAAAGAGCGGCCTCATGCCAGCGCCCTGCGGCCGCAGAGCTGTAAATGGCCAAGGGCAGCGTGCGGGTGAGGCCGGCGATGTTGCCTGCCAGCATCACGGTGGCCCCGAATTCTCCCAAGGCCCTGGCGAAGGCCAGCACCGCCCCGGCGATCAAGCCGCCTAAAGCATTGGGCAGCAAAACTTTGCGGAAGATGGCCGCCTCCCCCATGCCCAAGGTGCGGGCCGCCGCGGCCAAGTCCGGGTCCACCTGCTCCAAGGCAGCCCGAGCGGCCCGATACAGCAGAGGAAAAGCGATGACGGCAGCGGCCAGCACCGTCCCCGCCCAAGTGAAGGCAAAAGAAAAGCCCAACACTTCGCGGCAGAGGCGGCCCAAAGGCCCGTTACTGCCGAAGAGCCACAGCAAAAAGAGACCGGCCACGGTGGGAGGCAGCACCAAAGGTAAAGTGAAGATGCTGTCTAAAAAGAGCTGCCGGCTCGCCGGCAGCCTCCCCGCCTGCCAAGCCGCCGCAAGGCCCAGAAAAAAGACGATGAGAGTAGTGCACACCGCCGTTTTCAACGACAGCCACAACGGGCTCCAGTCCAAAGCGTACATCATGTCACCTGCCGCAATCGCTCACGCTGCCTTGCAAAAGAGCAACAGCGTGCTCCAGCACCGGCAAAAGATAAGTCAAACATTCTTCCACCGCCTTGGGGCTGCCCGGCAGGTTGACGATGAGGCACTTGCCGCGGGTCACCGCCGTGCCTCTGCTCAACATGGCCCGAGGCGTGATGGTGAGCGAGTGGGCCCGCAGAGCTTCGGCAATGCCCGGCACCTGCCTCTCCCCCACCGCCAGCGTCGCTTCGGGAGTCACGTCTCGAGGAGCCAAGCCGGTGCCGCCTGTAGTGACGATGAGATCGACGGCCCGTCTGTCTGCCAACTCTCTCAATAGACGGCTGATAGTATCGGCCTCATCTGGCACGATCTCTCGGGCGGCCACCGCGCAGCCTGCTTTTTCTAATATCGCCACAGCCACCGGACCGCTCAGATCTTCTCTTTCACCTCTTGCAGAGCGGTCGGAAACAGTCACCACCGCCGCCCGCACTTTCGGCGAAGCTGCAACATAGGTCAAAAGATCGCCCACCTTTAAGCTTCCTCCTTCTAAAACCTCGGCGAAAAGCCCCAGCGTCGGCATCAAACACTTGCCGGTGCGGCGGGCGACGCTGCAGCCCTCGTGGCATTCTTTGCCCCGTTGTGTCAGCTTTAAGACTACACCGCTCCCGCTTTTCAATATGGCTCCCGGCTGTAAAAGTTCTTCGGCTATGCCTTTAAGTAAAATATTTTCTCCAAAGGCGCCGGGGGGAAGGTAAAGAGCATTTTCTTTTGCGAAAGCGGAGACTGCTTCGCTCCTTAAGAGGGAGACCTGACGGTGCCACTTCCCGGCGTGAGCGTCGCCTGCGATGCCGAGCTCTTTTTCTAAAAATATTTCTTTGACTGCCCTCTTCGCCGTGCCTCTCTTTTCGCTGAGGCAGAGGGCCGCTATCTCGGCTTTTATTTTTTCCATAAAAAATCTCCGCTCTTTCCGCCTTTTTTGCTCACAAGGTGCACGTTTTCGATCACCATGTTTTTGCTGATGCTTTTGCACATATCGTAGAGAGCCAGCAGGGCCACCTGCACCCCGGTGAGAGCTTCCATCTCCACGCCCGTGGGAGCGTGAGCCGCCGCCCTGCAGCGCACTTCTACCGCCTCTTCTTCTTCGCGTGAAAAGAGCTCCACTTCGCAGTTCGTGAGAGGCAGAGGATGACAAAGAGGGATGAGCTCGGCGGTCTTCTTGGCGCCCAGCAGCCCGGCGATGCGGGCCACGGCCAAAGCATCTCCTTTGGGCAGTTTTTCCTCCCGCAAAAGCGCCAGCACCTGCGCTCCCACCACGATGCGGCCTGTGGCCACGGCCTCTCTGAAGGTGGGCTCTTTGCCCCCCACGTCCACCATCTTCGCTCTGCCTCGTTGGTCTAAATGGCTGAACCCTTCCATTTTTATCTTCTCCCTTTTATCTTGTATATCGCTAGTTTATTGCTTATTTTTATGAAGTATTTGTATTTATTTTGTGAAGAGCTTTTGTGAAAGCGATCGCACTTATTTTGCAGACTTTTTGCGAAAGTGTTTGTCCTTATTTTTTGCAGACTTTTTGCGAAGATCTGCAAGTTTCAGCCTCCCACTTCCGCCAAAGAGAAAGGTGCCGGCTCCGCGGCAAAATCGTGGCCCCGCGGCTTTGTCGCACTCACTTTTTTTATGCGGGCGACGAGCTCTTCATCCTCTGCTCCTTGCGCCAGCAACTCTCCCAAGTCGGCGTGCTGCCGATGATAGAGGCAACCGTAGAGGCGGCCTCGGCAGTCCAAACGCAGGCGGTCGCAAGAGGAACAAAAATTATTGCTCAACGCTTCGATGAGACCGATGCAGCTTGTGAAGTCTCCCTTTTTTACTTCATAGTAGCGGGCCGGGCCCTTGCCGAAAAAGACATTTTCGAGCGGTCTCAGCCTGTAACCTAAAGAGGTCAACCGCTGCCGCAGCAGCTCTCCAGTAGGGCCGCTGCGGCCGTCGTTGGCGGCAAGAGGTAGCAACTCGATGAAACGCAGAGGCAAAGCTCTGCTCCCGGCGTAACTAAGGAACTCTTCCGTCTCTGCGGCAGTGAGATCGTCTAAGAGCACACAGTTCAATTTCAGCGGCAGGCGGTATTTCAAAGCTTCATCTATTCCTTCAAGCACCTGAGGCAAAAGATCCCGCCCCGTCCACTCAGAAAAGCGTTTTCTATCCAACGTGTCCAAGCTGACGTTGACGCTGTTTATCCCCGCCGCCGCCAAAGCGGAGGCGTAGGCTGCCAAATGGGTGCCGTTGGTGGTGAGGCCCAGCCTTTTGACCGAGGGCCGCAGCTCTTGCAAAAAGTCTACGCAGCCTTCTCGCAAAAGAGGCTCGCCGCCGGTGAGCCGCACCGTGTCGATGCCGGCCTGCACGGCACAGCTAGCCAGACGCAGGAGGGCCGGCCAAGGCAGCTCCTCTCCTCTCGCTTCGCCGCCCTTGCGGCAATAGCGGCAGGCCAGATCACACTGCTGCGTGACAGAGAGGCGAAGATAAGTTATCTTCCTTGCGAAACTTCCTTGCATGAGCCCTCCTCTTGCGGCTTTCTTCTTATGAATATATACGAACGATAGTGACCGTTTCTCTCACCTTAGAGGAACGGTGCCTTAAAAACTGCCTTCTGCCGAAAATTTTCACGGCAAAAGGCAGCGGTGTTATTTTTTCTTGCGGGCAGCGGCAGCCATAGCTACTTGTTCGGGAGTGACGGGCAATTCGTAAAAACGGGCGCCTACGGCGTTGGCTATCGCGGCGGCGATGGCCGGCCCCGGCGTGTTGATCACCAATTCGCCGATGGATTTGGCGCCGAAAGGCCCGCTCTTTTCGTAGCTGGGCTCGAAGACCACCGTGAGGCGGCCGTTGTCCAAACGGCTGGGGATCTTGTATTGCATCAAAGAATTTTCGTAGACCCGGCCGTCGGGAGCGTAGGTGACGTTCTCGCTGAGGGCCATGCCGATGCCCTGCACGATGCCTCCCTCGGTCTGCACTTTTGCCAGATTGGGGTTGATGCAGGTGCCGCAGTCCACCACGCCGTAATAATGCACAGGCCGCACTTCTCCCGTCTCCGTGTCGATATCGACTTCCGCCACGCCCACCATGAAAGGCGGCGGCGAAGCCGTCGACTTGGTGCTGGCCGTCACATCGAGAGCCACGTCGTTGCCCGCTTGGGAGGCCACAGCAAGTTCGGCCAGCGTCAGAGCTCCGCTGCCGTCAATCTTCGCCGCTTTTTTCCCGTCGAAAATTATTTCATCGGCCTCACACTTTAAAAGTTTCGCCGCTAAAAGCGTAAGGCGGCGGCGTAACTCGGCGGCCGCCTGATAGACGGCTTGGCCGGTGAGATAGGTGGTGCTGGAAGCATAGGAGCCGCTGTCGTAGGGAGAAGCGTCGGTGTCTACGCCGAAAACGCTGACGGCGTCCAAGTCGCACTCCAACACTTCTGCGGCGATCTGAGCCAAGATGGTGTCGCAGCCGGTGCCCATATCGGAAGCGCCGATGAGGAGGTTATAGGTCCCTTCGTCTCCCAATCTCAGAGTGGCTCCCCCCACGTCCAGATAGGGGATGGCCGAGCCCTGCATAGCCATGGCCATGCCCAAGGCCCGCACTTTGCCGTTCTGTAATTTGCGGCAGAGCCCCTTCTCTTCCCAGCCGCTCAGTTCTTTGGCCCGAGCCAGGCAGCGGTCCAAGGCGCAGCTGGTGTTGGTCTCGCCGTAATAAGAAGGTAGGTAGTCGCCTTCATGGATGATATTTTTCTCCCGCAACAGAAAAGCGTCCATGCCTAAAAGGGCCGCCAGTTCGTTGACGGCGCTCTCCACCGCAAACATCCCCTGGGGCGCGCCGTAGCCTCGATAGGCACCGGCAGGCATATTGTTGGTGTAGACCACATCGGCGACGAAGCGGTAGCTTTCGGTGCGGTACAAGGTGATGGGCTTGTGCCCCGTCAGATCCACCGTGGTGGGCCCGTGGTCCCCGTAGGCCCCGGTGTTGGAGACGGCGTACATGTCGATGCCCCGAATGCGGCCGTCCTTCATGGCTCCCAGCCGCACCCGCATGTGGGTCTCGTGGCGGGGACTGGAGGCGGTCATGCATTCATAGCGGGAAAAAACGATCTTGCTGGGCTTTTTGGTCAGCCACGTCACCAAAGCGGGATACACTTCGCTGACGCAGGTCTGTTTGGCCCCGAAGCCGCCGCCGATGCGGGGCTTGATCACCCGCACCTTGCTCTTGGGGATGCCCAGGGCCAAGGCGACGATGCGCCGCACGTGGAAGGGCACCTGAGTGGCGCCGGTGATCACCAAACGGCCGTAGGTGTCGATGGTGCAGAAGGTGCGGTAAGTCTCCATCATGCACTGCTGCACCGCCTTGGTGTGATAAGTCCTGTCCAAAACGATGTCGCAATCGGCCAAAGTGGCTTCGATATCTCCGGCGTTGCTTTCGGCGTGGGCGCAGAGATTGCGTTTGTTGTCGGCCCCTACCGGGCAGAGAGCCTCCCAATCATCCTCAGGATGGACGATGATCTTGTTGTCTTTGGCCACAGTGGGATCGAGAAGAGGCTCCAGCACTTCGTACTCTACTTTGATGAGAGCGAGGGCCTTTTCCACCGCGGCCTCATTGCGGCCGGCCACGATGGCCACCGGGTCGCCCACATAGCGCAGCCGCCGATCGAGGATGAGATGATCGTGAGGGCTGGGCTCCGGGTAGGTCTGCCCTGCCAAAGTGAAGCGTTTGGCGTCGGCGGGCAGGTCTTCCCATGTATAAACAGCTTCGATGTCGGGGATGAGGAGGGCCGCTTTTTTATTCACGCTCTTCACTATGGCGCTGGCGTAAGGTGACCTCAGCAAGCGGACGATGAGGCAGTCTTTGGGCGCCAGATCGTCGGTATAGACCGGCTGTCCCGTCAAAAGCTGCAGCGCATCTTTTTTCGGCACGGAGGTGTTGACGATCTTCATCGGGCGGCACCTCCTTTTTCAGACTTGCGCCACTCTATGAAGGCAAGGATGCCACGCAGCTGCCCTTCGTAGCCGGAGCAACGGCAGAGATTGCCCGCCAGATAGTCTCGTATCTCGTCTACACTCGGTTCTGCTTTTTCCCGCAAAAGAGCGATGGCGTTCATCATGAAGCCGGGGTTGCAGAAGCCGCACTGCTCCGCTCCCTGAGCGGCGATGAAAGCTGCCAGTTCTTCCGCTTCCTGCCGCAACCCTTCCAAGGTGGTGACCCTGCGGCCCTGAGCCCGGGCAGCCAAAAGGGAACAGGAGAGCACCGGCACATCGTCCAAAAAGACGGTGCAAAGGCCGCAGTTGCTCGTTTCACAGCCCCGCTTCACGCTGTAACAGCCTTCGCTGCGCAAAAAGTCCAGCAATAAGATGCCGGGCTCGATGAGGCGGCTCATCTTTTTTCCGTTAAGAGTCAGCGTCAGCTCCACAGCCGTCCTCCTTCCTAAAGCAAGCCCGCAGGGCACGGGCGCACAGCACCTGCACCAAATGAGTGCGGTAGGCGGCACTGCCCCGAGTGTTGCTGCCTGTAGGCACCGTTGCCGCCGCATGAGCGGCGATCTCTTCTATCTCTTCGTCTTTGAGCTTGCGCCCCGCATATTTCTCTAAGCCCGAGAGCAGCAGGGCCCTGCCGGGCCGGGCCCCCACGGCGATGTTCAAAGCGTCGCTTCTCACTGCGCAGCCACAGGTCAAAAGAGGAAAGTCCGTCTCGGTGAGGCGGGCGGAGCGATAGGCGACGGCCAAGGGCGCAGCTTTAGGCAAAAGAAGATGAGTGATGATGTCGCGGTCGTAAGGGAGAGCCGCGTAGTCACGCAAAGGCACTCTTCCCCGTTTGTATAAGCACACGGTGGCGTCCAGCGCCAAGAAAAGAGTGAGCACGTCGCTGAAGCCGAAGCGGCCGTAGATGCTGCCGCCTAAAGTAGCCAAGTTGCGAAATTGCACGCCTACGATGCGGCCCACCGCTTCGCGAAAAGCGCCGCCGCCGTAAGTGACCAATTTTTCGTCCAGCTCCAGCTGCCGCAAGGTCACCATGGCCCCTAAGCGCAGTCCTTCGCCTGTTTCTTCTATTTTGTCGAGGCCCAAGCCGCTTATGTCGATGACCGTCTGCACAGAGTTGCGGCTCAGCTTCAGCCACAGCATGCCTCCCAAGAGGCGATTGCCTCGCTTTTGGTTCAGCTGATAGGCTTCTTCCAAAGAGGCTGCTTTTTTGTAGTCTCGGATGCCGATCATGGTCCGCCTCCGCATTTTTATAGTAGATCTTTTTTCTGCTCTCTAGTATATCATAGGTCGGGCGGCTAGACCAGAGGCCGCGGGAAAATCAGCTTGCCAGCGTTGCCTTCGTGTTTTACAATAAAAGTCGAAGCAAAAACTTCTCTTTGCGAGGCTCTCATGAAAAATTTTTTCGATGATGACTTAAAAAGCATAGCCTGCATCATTTTGGCTTCCGGCAGCGGCCGCCGCTTCGGGGGCAACAAGCTGACGGCTAAGCTCTGCGGTCGGCCTCTTTTTTCTTATATCATAGAAGCTGCTGCCTTCCTCCCCTGCCGCGTGGCGACGACGAGGAGCGCTGAGGTGGCAGAGCTGTGCCGCCGTGCCTCTCTCCCCTGCGTGCTGCACGCCGAGCCGGAGCTGAACGACAGCATCGCTTTAGGCACGAGGGCCGCCTTAAAATATTTCGGGCCAAATATTTCGGGCTTTCTCTTCTGCCAAGCGGACCAGCCTTTTTTGCACAGTGAGACTTTGTTGCGCCTCTGTCGCGAATTTTTGGAAAAACCTTCTTGCATCCATCGTCTTTCTTATCAAGGCGAGGCCGCGAGCCCCGTCCTCTTCCCCGCCGCCTTCGCTCAAAAGCTGCAGAGCCTGCCCAAGGGAGAGGGAGGCAGCTTTCTCTTAAAAAAATATCCCGAGCTGCTGCGTTACACAGAAGCTCGGGAGATGATAGAACTCGTCGATATCGACACCGCCGCCGATCTGGCGCGGTATCAAAATAAATTTAAGAAGAGCTGACTCGGCGAAGTGATATTTTTACTTCGCTTCTTCTTTATCTGCGGGGAGCACGATGTTCAGCAAGATGGCCACTACTGCCGCCGGCACGATGCCGCTGCCGCCGAAGATCAGGTTCACGAACATGGGAGCGTGAGCCAAGATGCGGGGAGTGGCGCCCATGCCGTAGCCTACGCCCAGGGCCACCGCCACGATGGTGAGGTTGCGGGCGGTCAATGACCCTTTAGTGATGAGCATGATGCCGCTGACCACGATGCTGGAGAACATCATCACCGCTGCGCCGCCCAAAACCGATTGAGGCATGATGGAGATGAGGGCGCCCAGTTTGGGGATGAGGCCGCACAGCACCAAGAAAACGGCGCCGGTGGCCAAAGCGAAACGGTTCACGATCTTGGTCATGGTCACCAAGCCTACGTTCTGGCTGAACGAAGTGTTGGGCAGCACGCCGAAGATGGCGGCGAAGGTGGAGCCCCAGCCGTCGCAGATGACGCCGCCGGACAATTCTTTATCGGTGGCTTCTCTGTTCATGCCGCCTTCCATAACGCCGGAGATGTCGCCCACCGTCTCTACCGCCGTCACGATGAACATGATGCCTACCGGCACGATGGCCCGCATGTCCCACACGATATCCACAGGCAAAATGCTGGGAACCGCCAGCCAAGCCGCCTGGGAGACCTTATCCCAGTTCAGCACCCAGGCCTTCACGTATTCCGTGCCGCCGGCCACGCCCGTGGTGGGCAGGACGAAACCCATGATGAAGGCTACGATGTAGCCGGCCACGATGCCGAAGAGGATGGCCGCATTGCTGACGATGCCCTTGCCCCAGTGTTTGCAGAACAGGATGACGCAGAGGACGAAGAGGCCCAGGCCGATGTTCTCCATGCTGCCGAAGTCTTTGGCCGCTACGCCGCCGCCGAAAGAATTGATGCCCACGGAGATGAGAGAGAGGCCGATGGACAGCACTACGGTGCCGGTGACGATGGAGGGGAAGAAGCGGCGCAAAGGTTTAAGGAAGAAGCCCAGCACACCTTCGAAGAGGCCGCCGATGATGGAGGCGCCCATCATGGCTCCGTAGGTCACCACGCCGCTGCCCATGGTCTTGGCCACACCGCTGAAGACGCCGATGAAGCCGCTGCTGGTACCCATGATGATGGGCACCTTGCCGCCGCAGGGGCCGATGGCGTAAAGCTGCACCAGTGTTACCAAGCCGGCGATGATCATGGCGTTTTGCAGCAGTTCGATCTGCAGATCGGCCAAGTCGCTGCCGCCGGTGATGCCGCAGGCACCGGTGATGATGAGAAGAGGGGTGAGATTGCCTACGAACATGGCCAGCACGTGCTGCAGGCCCAAAGGCAGAGCCTGAGCCAGACTCATCTTGCCGTAATAATCGTAGGCCGCCCCGGATATTTTTTTGTCGTCGTTCATGAGCATCCTCCTCACAAAAGTGATGTCTAAAGTTTATTACAGAATGTGAGAAAATACAAGGCTTTCAAGGTGCTCAGCCGGAAATTTTCGCCAAAAAGAGAAAAACTTGCGAAGGCTCTGCTGCGCCGGGCTCTTCCTTCCTCTTGAACGTTCATACATTCTGCTGCGCCGGGCACTTCCTTCCTCTTGAACATTCAGCTGATCTATATGATCGAGCTGAGGAAGCCCGGGACAAGCTCAGTGACCGGCGATTTACATGCACGCCGCCCGCTGAGCTTGTCGGAGCATTAGGCGTGCTTTCCTCCAACTCCTCACTCCACACTCCTCCCTCTTGAACACACAGCTGATTCAAACGATAATGCTGAGGGAGCCCGGCACACTCCACACTAAAAAAATAAGACACCGGTAAGGCGCCGGTGCCTTTTGTTTTTGGTGATCCAAGAGGGATTCGAACCCCCGACCCACGGCTTAGAAGGCCGTTGCTCTATCCTACTGAGCTATTGGACCCTATGGAGCGGGCGATGGGAATCGAACCCACAACATCAGCTTGGAAGGCTGGAGTTTTACCACTAAACTACGCCCGCATCTTTTTTGCCCGAGGCCGCTCATCCTACGGCGGGAGCCCCGAACTATGTGGTCGGAGCGGCAGGATTTGAACCTGCGACCCCCTGCTCCCAAGGCAGGTGCTCTACCAACCTGAGCCACGCCCCGAACAACAGTGTTATTATATCTGTTTTTCGGCGGCAAGTCAAGACCCGCCGCCTTCTAAAATGGGCCGCAGGGCCCGAGCCTGCCCCGCTTTTTCGTTTATGCTCGCCGCACTTATATTAGGGAAGATTTCAAAAAGCGACCTCAGCGAAAGCGGCAGCCTTCCTGCCGGGCGTCGGTGAAAACGGTGTCGGCGATGACCGCCTCTCTCAGATCTGTTTTATAAAGAGAAGCACGGCTGAAGTCCGCCTCGTCCAGCCGGGCCTGCCTAAGATCGGCCCCGCTCAAACGAGCTTTGCTCAAATTTGCCTGCTCTAAGTCTGCGCTCCTCATAGAGGCCCCCGCAAGATCGGCCCCGACGAAGAGGGCGTGTTTAAGAGCCGCTTTTTCAAGCCACGCAAATGAGAGCTCTGCTCCCTCCCATTTGGAATAATCGGCGCTCACGCCCTCTAAGGCTGCTTCTTGTGCTTTGCAATGACTCAAGTCGGCGTTTAAAAATTTGGCGCCGCCCATTTGGGCCCGCTCTAATTTTGCTCCTCTTAAGTCGGCATTGGTGAAGTCGGCCTGCCTAGCCTCCGCCAGCCTCAGGTCGGCCCCTCGCAGGTCCGCCCCCCGCAGGCTCGTCTTAAAAAGAAAAGCCTGAGTGAGAATGGCGGCACTCAGGTCGGCTCCGTCCAAGCGGGCGCCGCTGAGTCGCGCTTCCGTGAAGTCGCAGCCGCCGAAGTCTCGCCCCTTCAGGTCCAGCCCGGAGAGGTCGGCCCCGGAGAGATCGGCGCCTCTGCAATCGAGCCCTGCTTTGGCCCGTTCCAAGGCGGCATTGTCGTAAGCTCCCGCCCGCAGGACGGGAGCCAAGCTCAAAAACACTATGGTCAACGCAAAAAGTTTATAAGCTATCTTCATGATCTGTCGCTGTTCGCTCTCGCAAAAATTTTATCTGAGCCTCGTCTCAGTCGTCGTCCTCTTCTTCGATGAGGCGGACGAAGTCTTGAGGCTGGGGCGGCAAAGTCTCCATGATACGCCAGGGCCTGATGGTGTCGAAAGCTTTTTCTTCGTAGCCCGACCCGTGCAAAAGGATGAGGCAGCGGGCCCCGATGGCCCGGGCACAGAGAGCATCGTTGGGAGTGTCGCCGATGACGATCACATCATCCGGCGTCAAAAAAGGATCGGCCCCGTAGAGGACCTGCCAAGCATTTTTGGCCACTTCTTCCCGCCGGGGGCTGATGTCGCCGTAAAAATTCTTTGCGCCGGCGAAATAGGACCAGAGGCCGTAGTGCTGCAGTTTCAAAGCGGCGGCGGCTTCGATGTTG
>CANQBR010000013.1 GCA_947589605.1 uncultured Phascolarctobacterium sp.
CGAGGCGGCCGGTCCCCACCAAAGTATCCGTGTTTCCTTTGCGTATCGCCCGGCAGCGCGCGGAGTTCATAAACTTTCTTTCGGGCCCGGGCGCTCGCCTCAGCGCCCAAGCCCTCGACGATGTTTCCGGCGGCTTGCGAGAAAAAGTTGCGGGAGAAGAAATCCTTGAAACTACTCCCGAACTTTCCCACCATTCGCATCATCGCTTTTATTGTAGCATAGTTGAACCCCCCCACAAGACTTTTTAAGCTTTATTCGAAAATTTTTTGTGAATTTCCGCAAGTTTTTGCGCAAAAATTTTGAGAGGCGCTTTCGCGCCCCTCGTCTTTTGAGATAGACTTTCACTTTTTGGGAGCGACTTTCGCTTTTAAATATGACCTTGATTTTTTTACATAGAAGGCTGAGCACTCCATGTTTTTTCTCATCTACCTAAGGCTGAGAGCCTCTCGCGTTTTCAAAAAAAACGCAATGCTTTAACGTGACCGTCAAAATTTCCGTTTTTTTCAAAAAGGCATCCCTTTTTATGCCTGCTCGTTAAAATCTCGGACTTTTTTCAAAAAATCGGCGAACTTTTCATACCATCATGCTTTTTTTCACTCACAGCTTGCAAATCACGCGGCCCAACTCCACACTCCTCACTCCAAACTCCAAACTAATAGAAAAGGCCGCGCCTTTTGAGCACAGCCTCTTCAGCATTTGTTTTTTGTTTATCGCGATCGGCTTTTATCTTTTCGTAAGAGTTTTTTTAGCGTGAGCTTCGCGGCCTTCGACGTTTGCTTTCGCTTCCCGCTTTCACAAACACGAAGCAGCGTTTTCAAGCGGGCCTTTTTCACGCATGGGGGATGTTGGTGAATTCCGAGATCTCTCTATCGATGGTCACCAAGTCGTCCACGCTCAAGTCGTGGACGGAGCTGTGGCCGGTGATGCGGGCGAAAGTCTTCAGCTCTTCCAGCGATATGTTGAGGAAGTTGGTCACTCGTTTGGCCGCTGCGTCTATTTGCAAACGCTGCCGCAGCTGGGGCTTTTGGGTGGCGATGCCCATGGGGCAGTTGCCGCTGCCGCAGATGCGGTATTGCTGACAGGCCGCCGCGATCAAAGCCGAGGTGGCCACGGCCACCGCATCGGCCCCCATGGCCAGCGCTTTGGCAAAATCGGCCGACACCCTAAGGCCCCCGGTGATGATAAGAGAGATGTCCGACTTCACCGAGTCCAAATATTTTCTGGCCCGATAGAGAGCGTACACCGTGGGCACCGAAGAAGCCTCCCGCAAGAGCAGCGGGCTGGAGCCGGTGGCGCCGCCGCGGCCGTCGATGGTGATGAAATCGGGCTCGGCATAAACGCAATGCTCTAAGTCTCTCTCGATGCGGCCCGCTGCGATCTTGATGCCGATGGGCCGCCCGTCGGAGCGCCGGCGCAGCATCTCTACCATGGCCTTCAAGTCTTCCTTGCTGTTGATCTCCGGGAATTTGCTGGGGCTTTGAATGTCCTGCCCCGGCGTTTTGCCCCGCACCGCGGCGATCTCTTCCGTAACTTTTTCTCCCGGCAGGTGGCCGCCCATGCCCGGCTTCGTCCCCTGCCCGATCTTGATCTCGATGGCGTCGGAAGAACGGAGGTTTTCGTCCGTCACGCTGTATTTGTTGGGGATGTATTCGAAAATATATTTATAAGAAGCTGCCTTCTCTTCTTCCAAAATGCCCCCCTCGCCGCTGCACATGGCGGTGCGGGCCATGGCCGCTCCTTTGGCCAAAGCGATCTTGGTCTCTTTGGAGAGGGCGCCGAAAGACATATGGGAGATGAAGACGGGGTTGTGGATGATCATGGGCCTTTTGGCGTGCTTGCCGATGACTGTTGCGGTGGTCACCGGTGCGTCGTCCTCTAACGGCGGCGGGTTCAGCTGGGCGCCCAAAAGCAAAATGCTGTCCCAAGAAGGCATGGGCATCTTCGTCCCCATGGAGCCGCCTAAGGACTTACCGGTCACCGCCATCTCGTGGATCTCTTGCATGTAGCGGCTGCTCGGATCTTTGCGCACGAAGCGGCTGTCGTAAGAAAGATCGAGCTCTTTTCTTTTCTCGTCGCCTTTTGCCTCGGCCTCTTCTTGTAAAATATCTTCTTTATTTTCTTCGGCGATCTTCGTTTTGTCCTCTTCTTTTTCTTCTTCCATCAATTTGAAAGGCTCTTTTTGCTTGCACACCGGGCACACGGCCGGGGCCTCTTCTCCTTCGTAAACATAACCGCACACGCTGCAGATAAATTTCTTCATCGCTATCGCTCCCTCCCTGTAGCAGCAGCCTCATTCCGATAATTATTTTCCGTTGAAGCTCACTGTATCTATTATCGCCCCTGCCGCTTTTTTCCTGCCGTGTCAGGGAAAAATTATTGTGAAGTTCTTTTTCGCACCCACTCTCATCACTCAGCTCGCCGCTTGCGATATCGACGACCTTTCACGATGGACCTCAGTTTCGCGGGTTCAGCAAAAATTTTTCGCTCATTCAAAAAACTCTTTGTTTTAACCGAAGATGTTTTATTCAGAGCTGTTCACATCTGATCTGATCAAATCTGATCTAATCTAATCAAATATGATCTGATCATCATGATCAGCTCGGGAACGTAAGATCAATTCTCTTTCCTCTCTCGCGAATTTTTTCGCCCTTCCTTTTTTGCGCATACGAAAAGACCCGCCGGCGGCGGGTCTTGTGTTTTCGCTGAAAGAGTTTTGCGGCACTGTTATCTGCGGATACCCAGTTTGGCGATGATGGCTCTGTAGCGCTCGATGTCTTTGCTCTGCAGATAGTTCAGCAGGCCGCGGCGCTTACCTACCATTTTCAGCAGGCCGCGACGGGAGTGATGATCTTTCTTGTGCTCCTTCAAATGCTCGGTGAGCAGGCGGATGCGCTCGCTCAAAATGGCGATCTGCACTTCCGGAGAACCGGTGTCGCCTTCGTGGCGGGCGTTGCCTACGATGATGGATTGTTTTACCTCGTTGCTTAACATGATATACCTCCTGATCTTTTATCAAGGCCGCAGACCGGGCGATCGCCGGAGGAGCGGGTCGCCAAGTGAGGGCTTCGCTTTTGCCAGTATAGCAAACTTTCTTTTTCAGCGCAAGAGTTTTTTGCAAGCGTCTCTGTCTTTTTCCAACTGCCTTTTCAAAGCGGCGACGTTTGCGAATTTCATTTCGCCCCGCAGCCGGGCGATGAAGGCGACTTCCAGCTGCTGCCCGTAGATGTCTTCTTTAAGATCGAAGATGTGAGTTTCCAAACGCAGCTCTTCTACGTCGCCGAAGGTGGGGTTGCGGCCGATGTTGGCCATGCCGAAAAATTTTCGGCCGTCGGCTAATTTTACCTCGGCTGCGTAGGCGCCCGCGGCCGGCAGCGCCAGCCTGCTCTTTTGCAAAACGATGTTGGCCGTGGGAAAGCCCAGCAGACGGCCCCGCTCCTGCCCGTGCTCCACCTTGCCTGTCAAAGTGTAGCGATAACCCAAAAGCTTGTTCGCTTCTTCTGCTTCCCCTTGAGCCAAAAGGCGGCGGATGGCGGTGCTGCTCACCGTCATCCCGTCCACTTGCAAAAGAGGCTGCACCGAAAGTTCATAGCCCTGCTCTTTGGCTTCTTGCGCCAAAGTTGCGGGAGTGCCCGCCCCGCGGCTGCCGTAAGTGAAATTTTCCCCCACCACGATCGCCTTGAGGTCCAATTTCGACAAACGCTCCGTAAAAGCTTGCGGCGACAAAGAAAGGAGTTCTTTATCGAAGGGGAACTCCAACAAAAGTTCTACCCCTAAATTTTCCAGCATTTTTTCTTTGGCAGCCGTCGTCAAAAGCAATTTGGGCGCCCGCCCCGGCCGCAAATGATCGAGAGGATGATTGCTGAAAGTGAAGACGGCTAAAAGACAGCCCTTCTCTTTGGCCAAGGCTTTGGCCTTTTCGATCACCTGCCGATGGCCCAAATGCAGACCGTCGAAGGTGCCCAGAGCCGCCACGCAGCCTTGGGGGAAACTATGCACTTCTTCCCACGTTTTGACGATGATCATGATTTTTTATCCTCTGGATCGTAAGGAAAGAAAATTTTTTTCGGTCTCAGCCTTTCGCCCTCGCCTTCACCCAGGCCCAAAAGTTCTCCTGCGGGGCTCAGCAAAACGCAAACGCCGGCCGGCGGCGCCGGCCTCACCGTGGTGGCCACCCCTTGCGACAAACGCAAAGCTTGCTGAGGGCTCAGGGCGATCTTCGGCAAATGCTCCACAGCTTTTAAAGGCGGCTGCAAAAAACGCAAGGGCTCTGCCGTCACTTCGTCTAAGCTTGCGGCCTCATCGACAGAAAAAGAGCCGACCCGAGTGCGCAGCAAAAAAGTCATGGTAGCAAGAGTGCCCAAAGCGGCGGCGATATCTTCGCCGAGGGTGCGGATATAAGTGCCCTTGCTGCAGGCTATGGCCAAAGTGAAACTGTGAGGCGTCAGGCGAAGCAGCTTCAAGCGATGGATATAAATCGAGCGAGGGGGCCGCTTTACTTCCACACCCTGCCGAGCGAGGCGATAGAGCCGCTGCCCGCCCACTTTCAAAGCGCTGTACATGGGGGGCACCTGCAGCTGGGGCCCGAGGAATTTTTCTAAAATGTTTTCGACTTTTTCTTGCGTCAAAAAAGGAACGGGGGCCCTGCCCGTCACCTTGCCTTCTTCGTCGCCGCTGTCGGTGCTATAGCCCAAAGCGAATTCGCCGATATATTCTTTGCTCGCATCAAGAGCATATTGCAAGAGACGGGTGGCAACGCCGCAATAAACGGGGAGCACACCGGCGGCCTCGGGATCCAGCGTGCCGCCGTGGCCCATTTTTTTGCAGCCGAGGGTGCGGCGAAGATAGGCCACTACGTCCTGACTGGTCATGGCCGGGGGCTTTAAAATGTTGAAGATGCCGTCCATGGGCCGCCCTCCTCTTTTTTTCACTGCCCTTATTATAGCCCAAGGGCGAAAGAGAGGCAACAGAAAAGGCGGACGGAGACTGTCTATTGAATTTACGAAAGCTGTTGGCTATAATATTTTTAGAAAAAAGTTAAAACAAAAAAGTCTAAGACTTTAAAGCATAGACTCTAAACAAAAAACTCGCGAGAAAAATGCGGAGGTAAAAATGAAAACGACGGAAGAATTCGAGAAAACTTTTTCCGCTGCGACTGTCGACAAAAGAAAAAGCTCTTCGCCCAAATATTGGTTGTGCGGCACCGGCGACGATCAGAGCAAACGAGTTGATTTTTATGAACTCGGCATCATAGGCATCGGTTGGGGCCGATTGGGCGATCTCAAAAATTTCAAAGACAGCGAAGAGATACGAGTCGAACTATGCGATAAATATAAAGAATACGCTAAGAAGTTTAAAGGAAGATCTCCGCAAAGCTCCGAACAAAAAGGGAGCGCCAAAGCTTTATGGCAATTTGCTCACGAGATAAAGCCCGGCGATGTCGTTTTCGCTAAACGAGGTATGAGCGAGATCCTCGGTTATGGGATCGTAGAGTCCGATTATTACTATGACACGACTCACGATAAAGAATACGCCAATATCCATAAAGTAAAATGGCTGCATTGGGGCAGTTGGAAACTTGACCAAAAGTTCGCCATGAAAACTTTGACAGAGATCACAGCTAACGACGTTCTGGTCAAAAAAATCTGCGCACTTTTTGACATCACATACAAACCTGCAAAGGAGAAAGAAATTATGGACGATAGGATCCCTAAATATGTGAAGGCCCTTCTCTCTTCCAAAAATATTATCTTCCACGGCGCTCCCGGCACCGGCAAAACTTATTTGGCCAACCAGATCGCCGCCTACATCATCAGCAATGGAACCTGCGACAAATTGACGGACGAACAAAAACAGCAGATGGAGTTCGTGCAGTTCCATCCAAGTTACGATTATGCCGATTTTGTGGAAGGGCTGCGGCCCCGCATCAACGACGGCAGCATAAGTTTCGAACTGAGAGACGGCATCTTCAAAAAATTTGTGGACCGAGCCCGCAAAAATTTCGAAGATTCGCAAAAATTCACAAATCATATTTTTAAAGCTGAAGAAGCTATAAAAGCGTTCTTCGATGAAAAGGAATTCAAAAAGACATTTTTTAACCCTTCAAAAGGGACCGAGTTCACTATTACTGACTTTGATGACAAAAAAGTTAAAATTTCAATCCGCGGCGGTGACAGAGAGGAACTCACTTTATTCCTCACTGATATTGAAACAATGTTGGAATCCGATAAGGAATTTTACTCGGAAGAAGATGTCTGGACATTACTTAATGTCTCTTCCTCGCAAGGTCGTTCCTATGACTTGGCTCTCTATCGTGCGGTAGTGAAATTTTTTGATCGTAAAAATTTCGTCTTCATCATCGATGAGATCAACCGGGGCGAGATCTCCAAAATTTTCGGCGAACTCTTCTTCGCCGTGGACCCCAATTATAGGGGCGGCGAGGGAATCTTAACCCAATACGCCAACTTACACACCAATCCCAAGGAAAAATTCTACATCCCCGAAAACGTCTACATCATCGGCACCATGAACGATATCGACCGCTCTGTGGACAGCTTCGACTTCGCCATGCGCCGCCGCTTCCGTTTCATCGAGCTCTCGGCGGCTGAAAGCATGCAAATGCTGGATCAACTGGGCGATAAAAAAGATGGGGCCAGGGCCCGCATGAACGCTCTCAACGAAGCGATCGCCAAGATCGAAGACCTCAACGAAAATTATCAGATCGGCGCCGCCTACTTCTTGAAGTTAGAAGATAAAGATATCGGCTTCGAGCAGTTGTGGAGCGACTATCTGGAGCCTTTGCTGAAGGAATACGTTCGGGGTCTGCCCGAAGAAAACAAGATCATGAAAAAATTCGAGGACGCTTACAATATGACCAACGTAACAGAAGGCAACGCCGATGACTCTGCTCAGGATCAAAGATAATACAGACGTCAAAAAAGAGGAACTGGAGCTCATCCCCCGCCTCGCCCGCAAGCTCGCCGCTAAAACTTTGGCGGACTTGGCGGCGGAGGGCGTCTTCGTGTTCCCGGAAACTTTGGAGAAAGCAGAAGACATCGACAAGACTCAGACCATCCTCGAGAAGAAGGGCGATGTTTATCGAACCGGCAACGTCATGGGCTTTTTGGGCCTCGATGATGAAAGGCTCGACATCCGCTCCCGCTTCGGCGGCGAAGAAGATCATTTCTTTCTCTACCTGTTGGCGAAAGTTTTCGACTTTCCCAACATCGTGAATTTTGAGACCGCTGCCGACGACAGCGACCGTCTCTTCGACTTTCTGCTTTTCCTCTTCCCCTATTATTTGAAGACGGCCCTGCGCAAAGGCCTCTTCAAAAAATATATCCGCCGCAGCTATAACGACGCAAATATCAAAGGCACTGTCGATCTCCCCCGCCATATACGGCAAAACACGCCCTTCATCGGCAAAGTGGCCTATGATCGGCGGGAACTCTCTGCCGACAACAGTTTGCTCCAACTGGTGCGCCACACCATAGAATACATCAAAGGCAGGCCCTGCGGCCGCAGCCTTTTGGCCCGGGCGAAAGACGAAACGGAGCTCATAACAGAGGCCACCCCTTCTTACAAATTCGGCGAACGGAGCAAGATCGTCTTCGAAAATAAAAAGGCGTCGGTGCGCCATGCCTATTTTCGCGAATATCGCGACCTGCAACGGCTCTGCCTCGCCATTTTGCGGCAGCAAAAGCAAAGGATAGGCGGCGGCCCCCGCCGCATCTACGGCATCCTCTTCGACGGTGCCTGGCTGTGGGAAGAATATATCGCCTCTCTCACCCTCGATCTTTTCTATCATCCTAAGAATAAAGCAGGCGAAGGGACTCAATGGTTATTTACCGGCAAGAATCGTAAAGTCGGTGAGATCTATCCCGATTTCATCGGCAAAAATGCCTCGGATCTCATCATCGCCGACGCCAAATATAAACGTCCCGATGGTATCGGGGGCGGTGACTATCTGCAAATGCTGGCTTACATGTTCCGTTTCGGATCCAAAAAAGGTTATTTTCTTTACCCCGAAGCCCAAAAAGACAACGGCGATGAGGTCCTTTATCTCAACAGCGGCTCTTCTTACGAAAAAAATGTCCGTCCCCGCCGCGACATCACCGTCACCAAGCACGGCCTCATCATCCCCGCCGAAGAAAATTCTTACGCTGCTTTTGCCGAGAAAATGAAAAACGCCGAAAAGATTTTTCTTAGTCTTTTTGATCGAGAACTAAAGACTCAATGATCATCACCTCATCCCAAAAACATCAAGGGTGCCTTGCGGCACCCTTTTTCGTTGCGATTTTTTCAGAACTCACACTTCTTTATATAATTCGCGAACGCAAGCTGCGGCTAGGGCCGTGATGCTGGACACCGCCCGCTCTTGTGGCAGGCCCGAAGCATCGTAGCCCAAAGGCAATTCGGTGCAGGCCGTCATCAACGGCAGGTCTCGCTGCCGCCACAAACTTTCCGCCAAATTTTTGCACACAGCCCCCGCTTGGGCAAAATCGTTGGCCTTGATCTTATCGATCACCAACTGTGCTGCATCGCTCTCCTCTTCGTTGGGGATATAAAGAGTGAAACCGTGTTTGGCCGCGCAGGCCTGATAAAGGCCGCAGGCTCTGGTGCCTTTGGTGGAGAGCATCCACGCCCCTTCGGGCGACAGCCGCTTGGCTGCCAGCACCGTCTCTTCGATGATGTGGACGAAGGGCACCGGCAACCGGGGCAAAAAACGATCGATGAAAAAGTGGGCCGTGTTGCAGGGCACCGCCAGCAGATCGGCCCCCCAGGCCGCCAACTGCTCCAGATCTTTTTGCAGCTGAGCCTCGGGGCTGGGCCCCCGGCCGAAGATGGCCTCGGTCCTGTCGGGGATGTCGCAATCGGCTATCATATAAACTTTGGGGTGTTCCTGATCGCAGCGGGCGGGGCACAGTGCGGCGAACTGCCGCAAAAATTCGGCGGAGGCAGCGGGCCCCATGCCCCCCAGCACGCCTAAGATCTTACCGTTTTTTACTTTCATGCTTCCTCCTTCTGCCAGCCCTTGCACAGATCGGCCCAACCTTCACAGTTGCTCGCATAACGCTCCAACTCGGCCGGGCTCAGCTCGATGGCGCTGTTCTCGCTGCCGGCGGCGGGAAAGAAAGTGGCGAAACGTTTCAAAGATATGTCCAAATATACTTTCACACCGTCTTTCACCGCAAAGGGACACACGCCGCCCACGGCGTGGCCGATGAGAGCTTCCACTTCTTCCCGCTCCGGCATTTTGGCCTTCACGCCGAAAAAATGTTTGAACTTGGCGTTGTCCACTTTGGCATCGCCGGCAGTGACGATGAGGATGGCCCCCTCGCCCATTTTAAAGCTCAAAGTTTTGGCGATGCGGGCGGGCTCGCAGCCGGCGGCCTTGGCCGCCAGCTCCACCGTGGCCGAGGACGCGGCGAATTCGATGATCTTATCTTCCATAGCGAAGCGGGCGAAATAGGCCCGCACTTTTTCGATGGACATAGGTTCCCCTCCCCCCCGTTTCATTTTAGTACAGGCCGAAGCAAAAAGCAACTCACTGCTTTTTCAGCTCCAAACGATCGAACTCTTGGCCGTTTTCCAGAAAGGCCTGCAGCAAAAGTTTTTCCTCGCTCGCTTTCAAAGTGAGATAGTTGCAAGTTTCGGGCTGAGGGGCACGGCCTGCGTCCCAAACACAATCGCCCCACAATTTAGGATAGCGAACACTGCCGGCCACGCCGGTGAGCACGTAGGGGATGCCGTCGGGGGCGGGGCCGGAAAGTTTTAAAGGCTGCCGCCTTCTGTAAGTGTGAAGGTGGGCAGTGAGCACCAAGTCGACTTTATGTTTTTCAAAGACTGGCATCAGCCGCTCCCCTATGTCGATGATGCGGGGCTTTGTGACGGGGCGGCCGCTCTCGGGGCCGAAGCCGTAGAGCATGATGTCTTTATGCATGAGGATCACTTTCCATTTGGCCTTGCTCTTCGCCAGATCTTCTTCTAACCAACGCAGTTGATCTTCCCACAAGCGAGGCTGCAAATTTTCCAACTCTTTGAAATTGGTGTCTAGAGCCGCAAAATGCACCGGCCCATAGTCGAAGCTGTAGAATTGATCTTGATATCCGGGCAAACTTTCGGGATAAGAAAAAAGATTTAAGTAGGCATGAGGCAGCCTAACCTTCCAATTTAAAGTGTAAGTTTCGTGGTTGCCGTCCAAAGTCGCAAGGGGCACTTGGGCGCTGAAGGGGGCCACGCCTTTGAACCACTCCCGCCACTGGCGGCCGTCTTCGCCGTTGTCCACCTGGTCTCCCATGTTGATGGAAAGAGCGGCGTCGGGGTTGCGGGCGAAGGCCAGCTTGGCCAAATTTTGCCAGCCGCCGTAATCTGCCGATTGCGAATCGGGGAAGATGAGGGCGGTGAAGCCGCTCTTGCCGTCGTCGGTGCCTAGGCTGTGCCACGCCCCTTTGGCTTCGGGGGTGACGATACGATAGCGATAGCGGGCGCCGGGGCGTAAATTTTTTAATTTGCCGACAAATTGGATGTATTCGTCCTTCGTGTCTTTGAAGCTTGCGTCTTCGAGTGGCAGCTCACTGGCCTCTCCCTTTTCAGGTTGCACTTCCAAACTGTAAGAGCGGCCCTTAACTCCTTCGAGCATCACTGTACGGCTCGTGCGATTGTCCGCCGCCACCAATTGCCGCACATTTTTTATCCCGACGGAGGCATCGCTGCCTTCTTCTTTTTCTTTGGAAGCGCAACCCGCGAGAGTCAAGCTCGCGAGAAAAACACAAAGTCCGAAGAGCGCCGTTGAAAATTTTTTGTTTTTTTCTTTTAAGAACATCCTTCAACACCTCAGCCTTTATCATAAACCTTAGACCCCGGTGCGTGTCAAGAAAGAGGCGCAGCTCTTTTATTTTTTCGCAAAAGGTTTGAACGAAGGGCCGCAAGAAAAATTTTATTTTTTCGATCGCCTGCGTAAAAGTAAAAGAGCCGCAGCCTGAGCCGCGGCTTTTTTCGCGAAGTTGCTATATTTTATTTGGGGAAGACTACCCGTACTGTTGTCCCTCCCCCTTCCGTGCTCTTTAGATCGATGACGGCGTTGTGTGCCCTTGCTGCGTGCTTGACGATGGAGAGGCCGAGCCCTGTGCCCCCCAGTTCCTTAGAGCGGCTCTTATCCACACGATAAAAACGTTCGAAGATCCTCTCTCGATGTTGAGGTGGGATGCCGATGCCGGTGTCGGCGACGATAAGAGTGCAACTTTTTTCTTCGTCGTGCACAATAACGGTCACCTTCCCGCCCCGACGGTTGTATTTCACGGCGTTGTCGCATAAATTGAAAAGGATGCTGCGCAAAAGTTGAGGGACACCGAGCACCACGGCTCTTTCTCCGCTCACGCTCACGCTGACCTGAGCCTCTGCCGCTTCCTGCTCCAGGGCCTGCGCCATTTCTTTCGCCAAAGCCAAAAGATCCGTCGCTTCCCGCTTCATATCGTTCGCCCCTTCGTCCAAATGGGCCAGGCGCAGGATATCTTCCACCAAGCGGCTCATGCGCCGTGCTTCTTCGAAGATGCGAAGATAAAAATCTTTGCGGTCTTCTTCTTTCACGATCCCTTTTGCCAAAAGCTCGGCCGCCCCGGCTATGGTCTGCAAAGGCGTCTTCAATTCGTGAGACACATTAGCGGTGAATTCCCGCCGCAGTTGCTCGGCTTTTTCTTTTTCGGTAACGTCTAAAAGCAAAAGCACGGAGCCGAGAAGTTCTTCGCCGCTGACCACGGGGCTGAGGTGCAGCCCAAAGGTCCCTGCGGGCAGCTCTATTCTTTTTTCGTCCCGAAGGGCCGCCTCGCCGTTGGCCAAGAGAGCGCTGATCTGCGGACCGCGGGCCACTTCCGAGAAGTGCCGCCCTACACAGGAAGGCTCCGTGTCCAACAGCCGCAGGGCCGCCTTGTTGATGCTCAGGATGCAGCCCTTTTTATTCAAAAGGACGATGCCTTCGCTCATGTTTTCGGTGACGGTCTCGAATTCTTTTTGTTTTTGGGCCAATTTTTCCTGCTGACCTTTTATTTGCCTCTGCTGGCTGTCCAGCCGATGCAAAAGAGGAGCCAATTCATCGCAGCCGTCGTTGGCCAAGGGGTCGTCTAGATCAAGTTCATTGAGCGGCGCCACCGCTCTTTCCGTCAAACGGGAAGCCAAAAAGAGAGAAAAAATAAAAGTGACGACCGCAATAACGGCCAGATAGGGCAGCAGGCCCAAGAGCAGAGCCGGCACCGTGCTGTGAGCGAGAGAGAGACGCAGCACCGAACCGTCCGGCAATCTTTTGGCGCAATAAAGATAGCGCTCCATGAGGGTGGGCGAATAGCGGCTGCTTTCTCCTTCGCCCACTGCCAAAGCGGTTTTTATCTCCTCGCGGTCGCCGTGATCATCCATTTTTTCGGCAGCAAAGCGATCGTCGAAAAGCACTTTGCCGTCGGGAGCGATCCAAGTCATGCGATAGGCAGTGCGAGGCAGCCCTTCGAAATAATTTTTTCCTTCTCGAGTCAGGGCGTGGGCCGCCAACTCCGTCTGCATTTGCAAACGGTTTTGCTGAACCTCGCCGAAATAATCGTAAAGCACGAAGAAAAAAAGGGCGGCGCAGGCGGCGAAGACGCCAAAGGCAGTGAAACACAGAGAGCGAAAGATCCGCTTCTTCATAAAGGCGCCTCCCAGCGATAGCCCACGCCCCGCACGGTTTCGATGTAGGACCCGCAGGGCCCCAGTTTAGACCGCAACGTGCCGATGTGGACGTCCACCGTTCTGGTCTCGCCCAAATAGCTTTCTCCCCAAACGTCGTTGAGCAACTGGCCCCGGGTGAAGACGGTGCCCGGCCTTTGCAAAAAATTTTTCAGCAGTTCGTATTCTTTCAAAGTGAGCTGCACTCTTTCTCCCTGCACCGTCACCGTGTGCCCGGCCGTGTCGAGAGTGAGGCCGCCCATCTGCAGCAGCGCCGGTCTTTCTTGCGGACCGCTGCGCCTCAGCACCGCCCTCACTCTGGCCACCATCTCCGTCATGCCGAAAGGTTTGCACAAATAATCGTCGGCCCCCATGTCGAGGCCGATCACCTTATCGTATTCGGCCCCCTTGGCCGTGGCCATGATGACGGGGATAGCCGCCGTCGCCTCGTTGCTCCGCAATTTTTTCAAAAGAGCCAGCCCGTCATCGCCGGGCAGCATGATGTCCAGCATGATGAGCTGAGGTGTTACGGTCTGTAAAGCGGCCTGCAGTTCTTTTCCGTCGCCGAACCCTTTTGCTTCGTAGCCCGCGGCGGCAAGAGCATACAGCATCAGAGCCCGGATGCCGCTGTCGTCTTCCACGCAAAAGATCATGGTCTTCTTCCTTTCTCGCCGATGGTGATCTAATTATAACCCACGGCGATCTTTCTCACAATGCCCCCGAAGCGGTCGCTATTTCTTTCCCGTGATGGAAAAGATCACCCAACCGGCGATGTTCACCGCATGGTCTCCTATTCTTTCCAAATATTTGGCGATCATCAATAGGTCCAGAGCATATTCGCCGTCGTCGCAACTGCGCAACACTTCGATCAGCGCCCTCTTGATCCGATCGAAGTGGCTGTCCACCACATCGTCATAGGCGATGACTCTCTTCGCCGATCCTACATCGTTTTTCACGAAGGCATCGATGCTCTCCGTCACCATTTTCACGGTGGCCGAGGCCATCTCGCCTATCTGCAATTTATCGTGAACGGGAGTGATGTGGCCCAAGGCCACGATCTCGGCGATGTCGCCCGAATTGTCGCCGATGCGTTCCATATCCGTCACCATTTTCAGCGCCGCCGAGATCGCCCGCAGATCTTTGGCCACTGGCTGCTGCTGCAGCAAAAGGCGCAGGCACAAAGCTTCGATGTCTCGCTCTTGGCTTTTTATCTTGGCGACATGAGCGAAAACTTCTCCGCCTCTTTCGGTCTTTCCTTCTTCCAGATCTTTGGACGAAAGAGCGATGGCCCGCTCGCACAGGGCCCCCATGGCGATGATCTCTCGATGCAAAAGAGCCAATTGTTCGTCAAAATGAGATCGCATCAGCCAAACCTCCCCGTGATATAATCTTCGGTCTGTTTTTTATCGGGCAGCGAAAAAATTTTTTCCGTGGGTCCATATTCGATCATTTCGCCCAAAAGAAAGAAGGCGGTCCTATCCGAGATCCTCACGGCCTGTTGCATGTTGTGGGTGACGATGACGATGGTATATTTTCCTTTGAGGGCGACGGCCAACTCTTCTATTTTAGATGTAGAGATAGGGTCGAGGGCGCTGGTGGGCTCGTCCATCAACAGCACTTTGGGCTCCACCGCCAAAGCCCTGGCGATGCACAGCCGCTGCTGCTGCCCTCCCGAAAGGCCCAAGGCATTTTTGTGCAGCCTGTCTTTCACTTCATCCCACAAAGCGGCGGCCCGCAAGGATCGCTCCACTATATCGTCCAGCAGCAATCTTTTTCTCTGCCCGTGGGTCCTGGGGCCGTAGGCCACGTTGTCGTAAATGCTCATGGGAAAAGGATTGGGTTTTTGAAAGACCATGCCTATCTCTTTGCGCAGCCTGTTGACGTCTACGGAAGGCGCAAAAATGTTTTCTCCTCCATAAAGGACTTCGCCCTCCACTCTCACCCCGGGCACCAGATCGTTCATGCGGTCCAAAGTTTTCAAAAAAGTAGACTTGCCGCAGCCGGAGGGCCCGATGAGGGCGGTGATGGACAAGGCCGGTATCTCCATGGTTATATGGTGCAGGGCCTGAAAGTTTCCGTACCACAGACACAGATCGTTGACCGTAAGCATGGTCTACGCCTCCCTCCTTCTTTTAAAAAAGGCTCCGGCAAAAGAAGCCAGCATATTCACGAAAAGAGTGAGGGCCATCAAGATGGCGGCGATGGCAAAAGCCGTCTCGAGATCGCCCCGCTCTTTGGCGTAAACGTAAAGAGCCACCGTCAAAGTGGCGCCCGAGCCCGCTAAGCCGTCGAAAAAACCGTTCAATACATGGGCAAAGCCCGCCGTAAAAAGAAGAGCCGCCGATTCTCCCAACATCCTGCCCACCGCCAAGATGCAGCCGGTGATGATGCCGTCGCTGCAGCCGGGCAGCACCACGGTGCGTATCACCCGCCACTTGCCGGCCCCCAGGCCGAAGGCACCCTCTCGATAACTTTGAGGGACTGTTTTCAAACTTTCCTGAGTGGTCCTCATGACGGTGGGAAGATTCATCACCGCCAACGTGAGGGCCCCGGAGAGCAGCGACGTCCCGAAAGTGCCGCTGAAGACCAGCATGCCGACGAGGCCGTAGATGACTGAAGGTATACCTGCCAAAGTTTCGGCCGCATATTCGATTACGGCGACCATTTTTTTATTTTCCGCATATTCCGTCAAATAGACAGCCGCCCCCGCCCCTATGGGCAGCACCGCCGTCACTGCGGCGAAGATGATGTAGACGGTGTTCAAAATATCGGGCAAGATGCCGATGGTTCGCTGCAGATGACTGGGAGCGGTGCTCACCAAGCGCCAAGTGATGTGGGGCAAGCCCTTGAACGATACATAAATAACGATGAAGAGCGCCAATGAACAGGTGATAGCCGTGGCCGCCAGCATCGCTCCCCGCCAAAGAGCCGCCGTCAATTGCCTGCGCCCGAGAAGGCGCCGTTTCTCCAAAGTCATCTTTTCTTGCTTCCTTTCAAAAAGAAATTGAGAGCGGCGTTGCTCACCATGATGAAGAAAAAGAGGACCAGAGCGATGGAAAAGAGAGCCTGCCTCTGCAGGCCGCCGGCGTAAGACATTTCACAGGCGACGGCAGTGGTCAGAAAGCGGACGCTGGCAAAAAGAGAAGGCATATTTGCCGCATTCCCCGCCACCATCATCACCGCCATGGCCTCTCCTATCCCCCGGCCCACGCCTAAGGCGACGGCGGCGGCGATCCCGCTTTTGGCAGCGGGCACGGACACTCTGAAATAAGTTTCCGTGGGCGTCGCCCCCAAGGCCAAAGACGCATCTTCATATTCTTTCGGCACTGCCTCCAAGGCGGCAACGGATACGTTGATGACGGATGGCAGGATCATCACGGACAGCACGATGATGGCCGCTAACAGCCCGGCCCCGTCGGGCACGCCGAAAAAAGTGCGGATGCCCGGCACCAACACCAGCATCCCCACCAGACCGTAGACCACGGAAGGGATGCCTGCCAGCAGGCTCACGACATTTATGATCGCCGTCTTTAGGACGGCGGGAGCCGCCTTGGCCAAATAGACCGCTGTGAAAAACCCAACGGGCAGGCCGATGACCATGGCTCCCGCCGTCCCGTAAATGCTGGTAAGGATGAATGGCAGGATGCCGAAGAAAGGTTCGGGAGCGGTGGAAGCCCACTTCTTTCCCAAAAGAAAGCCGCTCAAACCTATCTGCCTGATGGCGGGAAGCCCCGAGACGATCAAATAGATAGTGATCAAAAGCACGCAGCCCACCGTTATGAGCCCGAGACAGAGAAAGAGGCCGTGAACGGCGGTCTCCATAAATTCTTTTTTCTTTTTCATCAAAAAAATTCTCCGGCCAAAGTTCAGGCAGCCGCCCGCAGGAAAAGTTATCGTTATTTTGCGGCCACTGCGCCTGCTCCGGCGATCAATTTCACCGCATCGGCAGAGGTAGCGAAATCGTAAAATTTTTGCGCCGTCGGAGAAAGTTTCTTCTCGTCTGCAGTGACGAGGACGAAAGGCCGCTGCACCACATAACTGCCGTCTTTCACGGAAGCTTCCGAGGGCACGATGCCGCCTACGGACAAAGCCTTCACGCTTTTTTTCACGGCAGCGAGAGAAGCATAGCCGATGGCAGCGGGATTGGCCGCCACAGTGGCGACCACATCGCCGGTAGAAGTGAGCTCTTGACGATATTTGCAAGCGTTGCCGGTGCCGGTGATGCTCTCGAAGCCGTCTCGAGTGCCGCTGCCTGCTTCCCGCCCGATCAAAACGATGGGCCCGTCCTTGCCTTTCAGTTCTTTCCAGTTGCCTATCTTGCCGGTGTAAACATCGGCGATCTGTTCAAGGGTGAGATCGTTGATGGGGTTGTCGGGGTGCACGATGATGGCGATACCGTCGTAAGCCAGCACCGTTTCCTTTAAGCCCGCTGCTTTTTCGTCTTTCTTCAAACTGCGGCTGGAAAGGCCGATGTCGCAGCGGCCTTCTTTAACTGCCGCGATGCCCGAGCCCGAGCCGGTCGGGTTGTAGGTGAAGGTCACGCCCTTGTTCTTTGCCATGAAGGCTTCGCCCAGCACGCCTATCACTTCCTCCATGGAAGTGGAGCCGTCGGTGGAAACTTTTCCTCCCTGTTGGCCCGAGCAGCCGCCCAACATGAAAAGCGCCAGCAAAAAGGTGCAGATAAGTGTCACGATCTTTTTCATTTTGATTTTTCTCCTTTATTTCATTTTGTTCCCTTGCGGTCACAATTTCATGGTACAGCGGCAAAATCAAATCGGTCACCTTGTTTTTGTAAAATCAAAGTAAAAAGTAAAGAAACTCTTTTCGGCGAACGACCGCTCTTTTTGCCTCTCCCTTTTTTGGTTTAGCCGAAATTTTTAAACGGCCTGCTCCCAACTTGCCTCTGCCTTTTTCTTGACAGCAAGGAGCGTCTCGGGTTATCATGAAACAAAATGTTTTTCTTTGAGCTTCGATCTTTTCACGGGTGACGACGATGACTAAATACGGCAGCGCCCTGCGCGCCGCTTTCCCTCTCACGCTGCCCATCTGCGCGGCGTTTTTATTTTTGGGCATCTCTTACGGCCTCTACATGACGGGCAGAGGCTTTGCTCCTCTTTACCCCATTTGCACCAGCGCCCTGGTCTTCGCCGGTTCCATGGAATTCGTGCTGGTCTCTTTGCTGCTGGGGCCCTTCGATCCTCTCAACGCTTTCTTCATTGCTCTCACCGTCAATTCCCGCCATCTTTTTTACGGCCTCTCCATGCTGGAGAAATATAAAGACACCGGCCTCAAAAAGCTCTACCTAATCTTCGGCATGTGCGACGAATCTTTCGCCATCAACTGCAGCGTGAAGATACCCGAGGGCATCGACAAGGGCTGGTTCATGACCTTCGTCACTTTTTTGAACCAATGCTACTGGGTGACGGGGGTCACGACCGGCGCCCTGGCGGGCAGTCGGCTGAACTTCGACGCCAAGGGGCTGGACTTCGCCCTCACCGCTCTCTTTTTGGCCATCTTCGCCGCCCAATGGCAGGGAGAAGAAAACCACGGCCCCTCTTTATTGGGGCTGGCCCTCCCCTTCTTCTGCCTGCTGCTGTGGGGGCCCGAGGCTTTTCTGCCGCCCTCTTTGGCCCTGCTGCTGGCGCTTTTCGTCTTCGCTTTTTATTTCAGGAGGCAGCGCTCATGACTTTTTCCCAAGAACTCATCACTATAGCCGCCGTAGTCGCCGGCACCATGGTCACCCGCTTCCTCCCCTTCGTCCTCTTTCCCGCCTCCAAAAAAACGCCGCCCCTCATCGCCTTTTTGGGGCAGGTGCTGCCGCCGGCGGTGATGGGCATGTTGGTGATCTATTCTTTAAAAGATGTTTCTCTCTTCGCCGGGCACCACGGCCTGCCCGAATTTTTGGCCGGCTCTCTCACCGTGCTGCTGCAGCTTTTCACCCGCAACATGCTGCTGGCCGTCGCCTCTGGCACCGTCGGCTACATGCTGCTGGTGCAATACGTGTTCGCGTAAAAAGTTTAGAAAGAAAAAGAGCCTCGAGGGCCGCAGATCGTTCTGCCTTCATCGAAGCTCTTTTGTTTTTGTGTTTTTATAAAAAAGGAGCGCCATAAATCGCTCCTTCTATTACGACCACCGTTCAGGCCGTGGTGCGCCTCACATAAATAAGCTGCACTTAAAGTGGCAGGGCACTTAGCATAAATGATCTGCGCTCAAAGCGGCAGAGCACTTAACGATCGAGCAACTCTGCCCGTCAGGATAATTTTACGATTTATCCGGCTTTATGTCAATTATTTTTTCAGTCTTGCATCATTGACGCCTTTAACAGGTTTAGGTCGAGCATCGATGTAAATGCATCTTCGTCAGAGTAAACGCAAATACCCTTTTCGTCAGAGTAAATGCAAAAAGACTGAAGCCGCACTTTGCGTTTGGTTTGACAAATAACAAAAATTTTTTCGTTTTTTCTTCTCGGCAAAATTTTCTTGACAAGCTTTCATAAACCCGCTATAATTACTCTTGTTCCACATGGTGGGATCTGATATGCCGAAGTGGCGGAATTGGCAGACGCACTTGACTCAAAATCAAGCGGTCTTGCGACCGTGCCGGTTCGAGTCCGGCCTCCGGCACCAGCACCAAGGCGGCTCTCTTCGGAGAGCCGCTTTTTTCTCTTGTTATTCGACACTGCCCTTCTTCCCTTTACGAAAGGACTTTTTTCATGACACCGAAAAAACTTCTTCTCTGCCTGCTGCCTGTGGCCGCAGCAGTGGGAGCCGTGAGTTGGTACTCCCTTTGCTTCATAAAATCTCCCGCCTTCGCTGTAAAAGAGGTGGCTCTGGCTGTCAAAGAGCACGATGTGGAGCGCTTTCAACGCCACGTCGCCGTGAAAGAAGTGATCGACAGAGCCTTCGACGACATCATCGTAGCCGAAAGCACCGTCAACAACGACAACATCGCCTCTAATCCCTTCGCTTTGGGCGTCCTTCATCTCTTGAAGCCTACGGTGGTGGACCTGCTCACGGAAGAAGCGCTGAAAGAAGTCGGCAAAAAACCCGAAAAGAGCTCGGCCTCTCCCTCAACGTCTCCCGCTCCTCAAAGAGAGAGACGCGACCCCGTCAGCGATGCCATGAAGGACACGGTGAAGAGGAAAGTTTTTTATAAACACCTCAAGCTGAAAGATCTGAGCCTTTCAAAAGCGGAGGGGGATCGGGCCGCAGCGAAGCTTTTGGTCCGCAACGACTTGGTGAACAAAGACTTCACCCTGCTCCTCGCCCTGCGCCGCAACAAAGACGAAGTGTGGCAGGTGACGGCCATCGAAAATTTGTCCGCCGTGCTGGTAGAAATGGAAAGGGCTCGGCAGGAGCTGGAGCTTAAAGAAAGCCGCAAGCTCCTCGAGCACATGCTGAAAGTTTTGGCCATCGATGAAGAAGCAGCCGTTTTGCAAACTTATCGGCGCGCCGAAAAGGGCAGCCGTTTCATCATCGGCACGGAGGCCGGCACCCTCACCTTCGAAGACCCTGCCGTCGTCACCGAGCTGGTAGTCACAGCCCGTTTGCGCAATTTAGGGACCAAGGCCATCAACAGCGTCCACCTCGATCTCTTCATCAAAGATCGCGAAGACAAGCTCGTCTATAATTTCTCCGGCCGCTGCCGCGAGCCCCTCTACCCCGGCGGCAGCACGCAACTGCGCCTGAGCAAAAAGCTCAACCTGCACCTTCCCGCCGATAAAGCTCTGCTGCAGGAGAAAGAGGCGAAGCTGCAGGCGGACATCCGCCCCACCCTCATCAATTTCGAAGACGGCAGCAGCATCGCTCCCCCGCCCATCGCCCGTGAATAAAAATTTATAGATCAACGTAAAAGACCCTGCCGGCCGTTTTCGGCTGAGCAGGGTCTTTTTGTTTGTGTTTTTACTTTCGGTTTATCCTAAAAATGTTTTCCGCAGACTTTTTCAGAACGTATACGTTGCCTGCAGCTGAGCGCTGACACCAGCGGCCATAACATCCTTTTGGTAGACTCTCCCGGCTGTGGCAAGATTATGCTGACCGGAAGGTTAGTTACCATCATGCCTTACTTAAATAATTACAGCCCAACACAACAGGGGATGCATTTCTGCGTCCCTCTGAAAAGTTTAGGCTTAGGACTCAGGATGAATACACTTGCTGATACAATTCTTCTAACATCTCTTTCGCATAACCACCTCCTTGATCCTCCGCTTCCTCGAACCACCTGAGAGCTTCAATGCGATCCTGCTTTACACCCTTGCCATAAAGATAACAGTATCCTAAAGCACATTGTGCATGATAATTTCCTTGCTCAGCCGCTTTTTTGCACCACTCAACAGCCTCGGCATTTCCTTGCTCTGCGGCTTTTCTGTACCACTTACCAGCCTCGTTATAGTCCTGCTCTAACCCATGTGTGCCTTCGCAGTAAAATGCAGCCAGCTTCACTTGAGCATCGACGTCTCCGCTCTCAGCCGCTTTCTCAAACCACTTGACGGCTTCAGTGTAGTCCTGTTCTACTCCATGACCTTCTTCGTAGCAGCATCCCAGAGCATATTGCGCTCTAACAATTTTGCACTCTGCCGCCTTCTCGAAGCACTTGACCGCTTCAACGTAATTCTGTTTCACGCCATGGCCGCAATAATAGCAAACACCCAAACCATATCCCCATCTGTTTCCCTGTTCAACCGCTTTCTCGAACCACTTAACGGCTTCAATGTAATCCTGCTCTACCCCATCACCGTTATAATAGCAGCCTCCCAAAGCGTATTGTCCCGAGCTGTATCCCTGTTCAGCGCTTTTTTGCCACCATTTAGCAGCTTCAAAACGATTCTGCTTTACGCCCTGACCGTTAAAATAGCAAAGTCCTAAACGCCATTGAGCCAATCTATCGCCTTGCTCAGCTGCTTTTCGCCACCACTTGACAGCCTCAAAATGATTCTGCTTTACGCCCCGGCCGTTAAAATAGCAAAATCCTAAAAAACATTGTGTCTCGACATCTTTCTTTCCGGCTGCCTTCTTATACCAGTTGACAGCTTCGGTATAATTCGGCTCTGCGCTTTCACCTTGCTTTACATCTTCACCTTCGAGATAGTAGGTTCCCAAGTATTTTTGAGCCTCAGTATTTCCTTGCTCAGCTGCTTTTCGCCACCACTCGACGGCTTTAGCATAGTCTCTCTCTACATTATGGGAAACAATATTGTTTCCCTTATAATAGCATACGCCCAATTTCACTTGAGCTACTGCATCTCCTTGCTCAGCGGACTTTAAGTATTCTAAGTAGTTTCCATTTAAATAGAGTGTCATATTGAAAAGTAAAGGCACCACCATCCGTACACTTGCTACCCTCTCATCTTCATCCATCATAATCGAATTTGACCTCCTTTTTGATGACGAAATGCCCCATGAGCCTATCATCTTTTAATGGGGTCTATAAGACAAAACATCAATCCCCACATCAATTTTTATACCATACTCAAGGCCATATTTCAAGATTCTCTGACATGAACAAGCGCCACTAAACACCATATATTAAACAAAAAGGGGCCTTTCGGCCCCGGTGGTATACGCTTTTCGATTTCGCTGCCGTCACATAATGAGCGCCAGAAGCAGAATGCAGCTAAGGTCGTACGCCATCGTCCGCTGACTGCAGAGCCTACTTTGCACTCTCTTCTCCTCCCGCTCGTACTCGCTCAAGAATCGATTGGTACTCTCCAATAAGCTGCCTGTCTCGCTGTTCTTCTCGGTCAAGAGCGCCAGCTGTTGATTTAGCTTCTCCGATTCGCTCTGCGACAGATCTAGCCGCTCTTCGATCTCTTTCAGCCGCTGCTCCCGCTTCTCTTACCTCTGCTGCAGCTCGGTCAAGTTCCGCTCTAACTTCGTCAGCTCCTCGCCCGTTATCCTGTAGTCCGCAGCGCTGCAGCAACCAGCGAACAACAGTAAAAAGGCCAAGACCGGAAAGAATAACGCTAATGATTTTTTCCACATGACTCACCTCACCGCATTAAAAAAATTTCAGGCCGTCACCTCGTCGGTGACGGCCTGTTCTTTTGCGAAAATTTTTGAGTTTATTTATTCGCTTCTTTCTTTTTTTCTTTCGTCTCCATTTTGCTCAGCTTTTTTCGCCACTGCCAGCCGGCGGCGAAGAGCACTGCGGCCGCCGCTACGGCCAGCCCCAGCCGCACTTGATTTTCTTCGTGCGCCACCACATCGTGGCCCACCACAACTTCCAAAGCGGTGGAAGGAAATTTGCCGATCAAATTGGCGATGATATAATCGCGGGCGGAGATGCCCGACACCGCCCCCACCGCCGTAAGGATGCCGGAAGGAAAATAGGGCATGCTGCGGGCCACCAGCATCCACCAAAAACCGTATTTGCCGCTGGCCGCATCGATGCTCTGCAGGTAGTTGCTCTTGGCGATGAGCAGTTCCGCCGCATCGCGAAAGAAGTAGCGCATCAAATAGAAGCTCACTACCACGCCGGCGGTCTCTGCCAGCCACGACAGCACTATGCCCACCGGCAGCCCGAAGACCAAGCCGTTGGCCGCCGAAAGAAAAATGGAAGGAAAAATGCTGAGAGCGTTGATCAACACATCCAGCAAAAAGCTGATGAGGAGGGCCCACAGGCCAAAGCTGCGCAGATAATCCGCCAGCCCCTGGATGTTGCCGCTGACTGCCAAATCAAAACTGTGCACGAAAAAGTCGGGTGCGCAGCAATGGACGGCCGCCGCCAGCCCTATAAGGCCCAGCCCCGCCCCTGCCTTCACCGTTCTATCCGGTCGCGAAAAAAACTTTTTTATCAGGCTCACTGCCCTGCCTCTTTTCTGCCGAGAAGCTCCCGTGCCTTTTCATTCTACTATAAAGAGCCGAGGTGCCGCAAGCCCTAGCTCTTGAAGATGGAGCCGAAGGAAGCGGCCCAGTGGCTGTCCAAGGCCAGCGCGAAAAGATCTTCTTGCCCCGCCGTGTCCGCATATTTTTTGACGGCTTCTCGTGCCGAAGCGATCAAGTCTCCGTCTGCCGCCAAGTCCAACAAGCGCAGGTCCGGCAGGCCGTGCTGCTTTTGCCCGAAGAACTGCCCCGCCCCCCGCATTTTCAGATCCTGCTCGGCCAAAGCGAAACCGTCGGCGGTGCTTTTCAAAACTCCCAGCCGTTGCAGAGCCGCTGCATCTTCGCTGCCTGTGATCAAAGCGCAAAAGGACTGCTCGCTCCCCCGGCCCACTCGGCCCCGCAATTGATGCAATTGAGCCAAACCGAAGTGCTCGGCGTTCTCGATGATCATCAAGGTGGCATTGGGCACGTTCACTCCCACTTCGATGACCGTGGTGCTCACCAAAACTTTAACTTCACCGGCTACGAAAGCGGTCATGATCGCATCTTTCTCTGCCGCAGGCAAACGGCCGTGTAAAAGAGCCGAAGGCAGATCCCCAAGATAAATTTCTTTCAGCTCCCGATAAACTTCCTGAGCACTGCGCACTTCGTTCTCGCCCTCTTCGATGAGAGGGCACACCACATAGGCCTGTCGGCCTTGACGCAATTGCCGCACCAGACCGGCGTAAACTTCGGCTCGTTTGCTCACTGTATAACAAAGAGTCATCACCCCTTTGCGGCCGCCGGGCAGTCCTCTCATCAAACTGATGTCCAGATCGCCATATAAGGTGAGGGCCAAAGTGCGGGGGATGGGAGTGGCGGTGGTTATCAAAACATCAGGCAGCCACGAAGCCTTCGCCAACAATTTTGCTCGCTGCTCCACACCGAAACGGTGCTGCTCGTCGCAGATCACCAAAGATAAACGTTTAAAGCGTACATCTTCTTCTAAAAGAGCGTGAGTGCCCACCAAGATCGAAAGACTGCCCGCTTTTAAACGCGAGAGCAAGTCCTGCCGCTCTTTGGGCCGCAGCCCCCCGATCAAAAGGCCTGTCTCTACGCCCAAAGGCTCAAAATAAGACTGCAAGGTGGCGTAGTGCTGCCGTGCCAAAATTTCGGTGGGTGCCATCAAACAGCCCTGATAGCCGTTTTCCGCCGCCTTCGCCAAAGCCAGAGCGCTGACCGCTGTTTTGCCGCTGCCCACGTCTCCTTGCAAAATGCGGCGCATGGGCCGCTCTGCCTCCATATCGGCGACGATCTCTTTCCAAGCTTTTTGTTGTCCCATCGTGAGTTCGAAAGGAAAAGACTTCAACAAGCAAGGCACGAAACGAGGCTCGGCAGCGTGAGCCACGGGCTGCCCTTCGCTCGCTTTTGCCCGATGTTTGGCCAGCCCCCATTGCAGCAAAAAAGCTTCTTCGAAGGCCAACCGCTTTTTGGCCGCCGCCAGAAGAGAAAAATTTTGAGGAAAATGGATGTTTCTCAAAGCCTCTGCCCGTGCTAAGAGAGAAAATTCTTGTAAAAGTTCTTTCGGTAATGTTTCCGGCAAATTTTCGCAAGCCAAAGCCAGGGCTTCTTTCATCCAGCGCCGCAATTCCCGCTGGCTCAGCCCCGCGGTGAGGGGATAGACAGGTTCGATGCCGGGGACGGCTGCTTCATCCTCTCCCAACAACTGCCATTGTTCGGGGGTGATCAGCATCATATTGCTCCCCTTCTTTGCCCTGCCCAGCACCAACAGTCTGTCGCCCCGTTGTAATTTTGCCGCTTGAAAACGAGCAGCGCCGAAAAAATAGAGGCAGGCATAACCGGTGTCGTCTTTGAGGGTGGCCGCCAAATAATCGATGTGGCGGCTGCGCCCTTTGCGCAGACTGAAAACAGTGCCCTGACAGAGTTGAGGGCCCGCCTCCGCCTCCACTTTATCCAAAGTGCGGATGTGAGTGAGGTCCACGTAAGCATCGGGCCGGGGATAATAAGAGAGCAGGTCGCCTATCGTATCGATCTGCAGACTTTTTAACAGGGCAGCCTTTTTAGGGCCGATGCCTTTCAATTTGTTCACAGCGTTCTGCCACCACATATTTTGCTCCTGAAGCGGGGAAAAAAATCTTGCTTTTCTCTGCTATCTATGTTAATATACTTTTGTTAATTTCCTAATTGAAGGCTTCAACCTGCCAGGGAGGTGGAACAATGGCTAATCTTTGCGAAGTATGCGGGAAGGGTATAAGGTCTGGCAATAACGTCAGCCACTCCAATAGACACACCAAACGGATCTGGAAACCTAACATTCAGCGTGTCAGAGCCGTAGTGAACGGCGAGGTCAAAAGGATCAATGTTTGCACCCGTTGCCTGCGCAGCAACAAGATAGTCCTGCCCAGCTCCCTGAGCTAAAACGGTCCGGACTTCCCCCTAAAGTAAAAGCCAGATACCTGTGCGGTATTTGGCTTTTTTCTTTGCTGCGAGGGACCCCTACTTCAAAGGAGCGCCGCACTCGGGGCAGAACTTGGCCAAAGAGCTGACCTTGGCCTGACAGCGGGGGCAGAGGACGAAGGCACGAAACTCCCTCAGCTTCTTTTCGAAAATTTCGAAGAAAGCCAAGACTTCCTTGTTCTCTACCTTCCAGTTGTAGATCTGCAGCCGTTCCTTGCGTGCATCCATAATGAGCTGCACAGAAGTCTCATCCAACCGCTGCAGAGCTATCTGCATTATTTTTTCTTTATTGTGGAAGCGGATCAATTTATTTTCCGTATCCATGCTGTCTACGGTCACTCCCAGCTCGTTGATGCTGAGCATGACCACGTTCCAGGCCACCTGGGGATCCACTTCGTAGATGCGGTTCTCCATGCAGCCCCCTGCTCCGTCTATCCTCATCGTGTTTCTCCTTCGGGCTTTTGTCCCGCCCTTATACAAAAACCGTAGCAAGCTGAGGCTGCTACGGTTTTGTTTTTACTTTTGGACCTGTGTAAGAAGTTCCCGCACTACGGCATTGACCCGTTTTCCGTCGGCCCGTCCTTTCGTCTGAGCCATCACCAACGGCATCACTTTGCCTAAGTGCTTGACGGACTCCGCTCCCACCTGAGCGATGACCTTCGCTGCCACGTCCCGCAGTTCTTCATCGCTGAGAGCTTCGGGCAGATACTTTTGCAACACGGCCACCTCTGCCTTGGTCTGATCGATAAGATCCTGACGGCCGGCCTTAGTGAACTCGGCCAGAGCATCCTGCCGCATCTTTACTTCTTTCAGCACAACGGCCATGACCTCGTCCTCGGTCAGTTCTTTTTTACCGTTGATCTCGCTGTTTTTGACGGCGGCCCTGACCATACGGATCACGGAAAGGCGGAGCTTGCCCGCTTCCCGCTCCTTCATGGCCTCCTTCATATCGGCAAGCAACTGTTCTTTTAAAGACAACGTCCTCGCCTCCGTTTATCTGAACTTACGTTTTCTTGCGGCTTCAGATTTTTTCTTACGGGCAACAGAAGGTTTTTCGTAATGCTCCCGCTTTCTTACTTCGGAAAGGATACCAGCCTTTTGGGTAGCCCTTTTGAAGCGGCGCAGAGCGCTGTCCAAAGTTTCGTTTTTGCCGACCTTGACTTCTGCCATCTTTTCTCCCTCCCTCCGTACACTTAGGGAAGTGTCAATAGCGCAAGCGTGTTTTAGGCACAGCTATAGCACTGCATTGCCTGTTAATTATACTAAATCCGACCGGCGCTGTCAAGCCACGGAGCCAAAAAGTTGCCCCCGGCAAAAACCGGTGTTATTCTTCAAAATAAATGAAAAAGAAACCAGCAGACTTCTTGCATTTACTTTGAGAACCGAGCCCCACAGCAAGGGTTTCATGCGGCTCATTCCACAGTGACCGACTTGGCCAGATTGCGAGGCTTGTCCACATCGCAGCCTCTGGTGAGGGCCGCGTAGTAGGCCAAAAGTTGCAAGGGCAACACAGCCAAGAGCGGCGCCAGATACTTGCCGGTGCGAGGGATGTAGATCACATGGTCCGCATACTTGGCCAAGTTCTCGTCTCCTTCGAAACCCATGGCGATGACCACTGCTTCTCTGGCCTTCACTTCCTGCAAATTGGAGACGGTCTTGTCGTACACGTCTTCTTGCGTGGCCAGCACTATCACCGGCACGCCTTCCACGATCAAAGCCAAGGTGCCGTGCTTCAATTCGCCGGCGGCATAGGCTTCTGCGTGGATGTAAGATATCTCTTTCAGCTTCAGGGCACCTTCCAAGGCCACAGCATAATCTAAGCTGCGGCCGATGAAGAAAGCATCTTCGCTGCTGCCGTATTTTCTGGCGAACACTTTGATCTGATCCACGTTCTCCAGCATGCGGTGGATCTGCTCGGGGATCAAGATGAGCCCCTGCACCAATTCTTTGGCCTGCTCCTGTGACAAAGTTCCTCTCAAACGGCCGATGTAGATGGCGAACATCAGCATAGCCAGCAGCTGTGTGGTGTAAGCTTTGGTGGAAGCCACAGCTATCTCCGGGCCGGCGTAGGTATAGACCACCTGATCCGCATCCCGAGCGATGGAAGAGCCCACCACGTTGGTCACCGCCAAAGTGCGGGCGCCCAAACGTTTGGCTTCCCGCAAAGCGGCCAGAGTGTCGCTGGTCTCGCCCGACTGGGAGATGACGATACAGAGGCTGTTGCCGTCCACCAAGGGATGGCGATAGCGGAACTCGCTGGCGATATCCACTTCCACCGGCACCTTGGCCAGCTGCTCCAAATAATATTTGCCCACGATGCCCGCATGATAGGCGGTGCCGCAGGCCACGATGAAGATGCGGTCCACTGCTGCCATCTCTTCAGGGCTCCAGTTCAGCTCCGGGAACTTGATGCAAAGAGCTTCGGCGTCCACTCTGCCGGTCATGGTGTCCCGCATGGACTTTGGCTGCTCGTAGATCTCTTTCAGCATGAAATGTTCGAAGCCGCCCTTTTCTGCAGCCTCTGCGTTCCAGCTCACTTCGAAAACTTTTTTGGAGATGGGCACGCCGTTGATGTCCTGCACCCACACGCTGTCGGCGGTGACGGTGGCGATCTCGCCGTCGCTCATGATGAAGGTGCGGCGGGTCTCGTTGATGATGGCGGGGATATCGGAGGCGATATAATTTTCCCCCTCGCCCAAACCGATAATCAAAGGATTGTCCTTCTTGGTGCAGATGATCTTATCCGGCTCCATTTGGCACATAAACACCAAAGAGTAAGAACCTTTGATCCGCTGCAGCACTTTCTTCACGGTGCTCTCGAAGTCGCCGTCGTACAGATCGGCCATCAGGTGAGCCACCACTTCCGTATCAGTTTCCGAAAGGAAGCAATGCCCCTTGGCCAAGAGCTCTTCTTTGATGCTGAGATAATTTTCGATGATGCCGTTATGCACCACCACGAAGTTGCCGCTGGGATCGGTGTGAGGATGGGCGTTGCGGTCCGAAGGCCTGCCGTGAGTGGCCCAGCGGGTGTGGCCTATGCCCATGGTGCCTGCCGGCATCCTCCCCGCCAATTTTTGCCGCAGGGCGTCCAAACGCCCCACGCATTTATCTACACGGATGCGCCCGTTCTCCATCACGGCCACGCCGGCGGAGTCGTAGCCCCTGTATTCCAGCTTGCTCATGCCGTCCAAAAGGAAAGACGCCGCCTGTTTATAGCCGATGTAACCAACTATGCCGCACATTCATACCGCCTCCCGGCTCTGTTATTTTTTCCTTCGCGCCCGCAGCCCGCGGGCTCCGCCTTCTTGCTCTGCTCTTTGCAAAAATGCTGCGGACAAAAGCAGACCGCAGCACTTCATCGTGATGATTCAATTTTACTATGTTTGACGAATAATTGCAAGAGCGGAAACGAAGGAGCAGGCAGTTCGTCTCCTTTCGCGAAGAATGCGAGGTGCTTTCTCTTGCGTTTTTGGAACGCCCCGCCGTTGACGGTATCTCCGAGCTCTGCAGGCACAACTGCGCCTGCCGCTTCAAATGATCCCGCGGTCCCTCGCCAGATTTTCGATGCTCCTGTCGTAGGTCGCCTCCGCTTCTTTTGAGAAGAAGCAGCCCGGCACGCCCTCGTTATGATCGCGGTGGTGTGCAACGCATGCGCAACATTTCCCATGGCGCGGGCAATCGTAGGTGCAGGGGCACGGTCTGTTGTTCTCGCAGCTTGTCATGGTTTTGTCCTCCTTTTTTATATCCAAAATGTTTTTCAGCCATCGGTAGGTGACGAGGATCGATTTTGCTCTATACCTCTTGCGATCTGCGGCGTCTTTTTTTCATTATAGCATGTGCACCCGCAAACGCGTCAAGAGAAAGATGCAGCGTTTTTGCGCCGAAGCAAACCGTAAAAGCCCGAGGTGTTGCGAAGGGCACGATCTTTATATGCTGCTCACTCCCGCCTTTGTCGGCAAAAACCGACTGCCGTCATTGCGATGAGCGCGATTAAAAATTTGCAAATGCGAATTTTGTATCGAAAAACGAGTTGTGATGATATTATTTGTCTGATGATCTCAAAGTTTTAAAGTCGAAGTTTTTTGTCGAGAACCTATATTAAACGGTGCCTTTTTCGCGTTTGGTTATTCGCGATCGCTATGAGATATTTCAGCTGAACGATATCATTTTATTGTCGATTTAGAATTTTTTATGTTATGCTTAACATAAAAAAAGAGCTATGAACTGCGGCTCATGCAAAATGCCGGACCGACGGGCCGCTTGCCGACCTAAGATCTCGAACTTAGACAAAGGCGGATCATTTTTCCTCGATACATAAAGAATGCAAAGGTGGTATGGCTTATGATCAACGGAAACATCGAACAGTTTCTCGATACCGGCTGGTATAGTGAGGCGACTCTCTTCTATAAGGGCCATGTCTACTGGCTCGAAGCACAGACAGATGATGCTGAAACTATCTTTTTTATAGATAAATGGAGGGCCGAGAATGAAGCAGATATGTATTATCACTCGATACTGGAGCAAAACGGTACGCTACCGTGGGCCAGAGTTCCGGAGTTGCACGTAAACGATCTGGATCTGATGAAAAAGCTATTTCTCGAAACCCCTGTTTTCGAAGGTAAAACTTTCTGGGAGGTAGAGAGTGAACCGGCTTGGCTCGATGAAACTGCTCCGGTAAGATCGTAAAGCGCCTTACCCCTTTTCATTTACATTCGACTTGTTTTTCTCCCGATATATCACGACTGCATCAGCGAAGCGGTGCAGTCTTTTTCGTAAAATTTTTCTGTTCTGTCATGCTTGACTGTCGCTATGATCGGCAGTTTTTTCGCTCCGCTTCACAGCGGCGACTCCTGCTTTAAAGAGAAAGACCCCTGCCGCCGGGGCAGGGGTCGAAGATCATAAAATATTTTCTTTTAACGTTTGCTGTACTGGCTGGCCTTACGGGCTTTCTTCAAGCCGTATTTACGCCGCTCTTTCACTCTGGGGTCGCGGGTGAGGAAGCCGGCCTTCTTCAGCACCGGGCGGAACTCCTCGTCCACTTTCAAGAGAGCGCGGGCGATGCCGTGACGGATGGCCCCGGCCTGACCGCTGAAGCCGCCGCCGATAACGTTGGCCACTACATCGTATTTGCCCTTGGTCTCGGTAGCTTCCAAAGGCTGGTTGACGATGAGCTCCAAAGTTTTGAGGCCGAAGTACTCTTCTAAAGCTCTTTTATTGACGGTGATGACGCCGGTGCCGGGCTTAAGGCTCACCCGGGCTACGGAAGCTTTACGACGTCCGGTCGCATTGTAACTAACTTCTGCCATTTTCTCTTCCCTCCTGGCTCCTATCTGGCTTTGCGAATATCCAGCTGCAGTTCTTTAGGCTGCTGGGCTTGATGCGGATGCTCGGGCCCGGCATAAACATGGAGCTTGAGATAGATGCGGCTGCCCAGATGGTTTTTGGGGATCATGCCTTTAACGGCCATCTCCACCACTTTGCAGGGATCCTTCTTCATCATATCTCCGGCTTTGGTGAAGCGGTCGCCGCCCAAATAGCCGGAATGACGGAAGTAAACTTTTTTCGTGAGCTTTTTGCCGGTGAGGACCACCTTGTCCGCATTCACTACGATCACGTGGTCGCCGGTGTCCATGTGGGGGGTGAAAGTGGGTTTGTGTTTCCCCCGCAGTATCTTGGCTACTTCGGCCGCCAAACGGCCCAAAGTTTTATCAGCTGCGTCCACTACATACCACTCTCTGGTGATGTTGGACGGATTAGCCATGAAAGATTTCATCTTTGCTGTCCCTCCTGAGGTCACTTCAACTGAAACAACATCAGCCTCCGGCAGGGCGCTGTCACCTGAGGAAGTTACGGAAGGTCTTCCCCCCTGCCGCAAAGGCCCGCGGCCGCCGATCTTCGATCATCGGGCCGCCTCTTTTGCCGCCGCTCTCTTTCGGGGCTGTGAAAGAGCGCATGGGCACATACAGTAATTATAATCGCTGCCTGCGGCAGCGTCAAGAAAATTTTCAAACCAAACGCAAAAAGCGGGAGAAAATTTTTTCATCTGCGGGCGCAGCCTTTGCATCGTAGGCTTCATAACCCACCTGCTGCAGATAAAGTCCGCAGGCGGGAGCGGGAGCGTTGAGAAAAGCACAGCGCTCGGACCGCAGTTCTTCTTCTAACGAAAGAGGCGTGCGCTCTCCCCTGCCTATCTGCACCAAAGTCCACACGATATTACGCACCATGTGATACAAAAAGCCGCTGCCGGCGATGAAAAAGCACAACTCTCTGCCACTGCGGGCGAAGCCCGCTTCGTAAATATCGCGTACGGGAGAAGAAGCAACGCTGCCGCTGGAGCGAAAAGCCGAAAAATCGTGACGACCCAAAAGATAGGCTGCAGCTTCTTCCATAAGAGACTGCTCCGGCTCCTCTTTCATTTGCCAAGCATAGCAAGTTGCGAAGGGACTGGGCTCGGCGGAAAAATAAAAACGATAAAGGTACCGCTTCCAACAGGCAGACCTGCGGGCGTTGAAGCCGGGCTCCGCCTCTTCGGCGCAAAGTGCTCTGATATCTTTCGGCAACAGACCGTTCAAAGCGCCGGCCAATCTGTCGATGGGCAAAGAGCAGCCGGTGTTGAAGCTGACGCACTGACCCAATGCGTGGACCCCTGCGTCGGTGCGGCCGCTGGCGGTTACCGCTGCCGTCTCCCCCAACAAACGGGACAAAGCTTTTTCCACCGCTTCCTGCACCGTTGTATGATCTTTTTGCCGCTGCCAGCCATGATAACCACTGCCATCGTAGGCCAGCAACAGCTTGACGGTCCGCATCACGACAGCCACCGCAGGGCCGCCATAGCCGCCGTCAAGAGCAGCATCACTGCCAGACAACCACCGTCCAAAGTTCCGTATGCCAATTCGTGCAAACGAGTGCGTCCTTCGCCGCCCCGGTAACAGCGGGCTTCCATCGCCGTGGCCAGTTCATCCGCCCGACGAAAAGAGCTGACGAAAAGAGGCACCAAGATTGGCAGCAAACTTTTCAAACGAGTCAAAATGCTCCCGCCGGCAAAGTCGGCGCCGCGAGCTGTCTGAGCTTTCATGATGCGATCCGTTTCTTCCAGCAGCGTGGGGATGAAACGTAAAGCGATGGTCATCATCATAGCCAGCTCGTGGGCCGGCACCCCCACCGACTTGAAGGGCCGAAGCAAAGCTTCGATACCGTCGGTCAAAACGATGGGCGAAGTGGTGTACGTCAAAAGAGAGGAAAAGAGCAAAAGCAAAAGCAGCCGCAGGGCCATCTTCGCTCCCATCTCCACCCCCAAGGCTGTAACGGTGACGATGCCGTAAGAAAAGAGCACCTCTCCCCCTTTGGTAGAAAAAATATGGATGAGGGCCGTGAGGCAGGCAATGATGAAGACAGGCTTTACTCCCTTATAGATGAGTTTTAAGGGCACCCGGCTGAGAAGAGCGCAGCAAATGGCAAAAGCGCAGAGCAAAATGTAGCTGGCGCTGCTTTTGGCAATGAAGATGATGACGATGAAGCAAAGTGTGGCCAATATCTTGCTGCGGGGGTCTAACCTGTGCAGCACGGAAGTGCCGGGGAAGTACTGGCCTAAAGTGATATCGCTCAGCATTATTTCTTTCCCCTCTTTTTGACCCAAGTCAAAAGAAATTTCTCTAACTCGGCTTCGGTGATGATATCGGCTGGCACCGGCACCCCTCTTGCCCGCAGCACAGCGGCCAAACGGGCGGCGGCGGGCACGGCCAAGCCTACCTCTTCCAATTCTTTTTGATATTTTGCGAAGATCTCCCGAGGCGGAGCATCGTACAGCAGCTTCCCTTCGTTGATCACCAGCAAACGTTGGGCGTAGCGAGCCGCCTCGTCCATGTTGTGAGTGACGAGGATGATGGCCATGCCCTGTTGCTTGTGCGATTTCACTATCTGCTCGAAGAATAAGCGGCGGCTGCGAGGATCGAGGCCCGCACTGGGCTCGTCCAAGATCAAATAAGCCGGCTCCATGGCCAGCACGCCGGCGATGGCCAAACGGCGCATTTGCCCGCCGCTGAGCCGGAAGGGTGAACGTTGGGCGAAAGTATCGAAGTCCAGCCCCACCTGCGCCATGGCCCGCCGCACCGCTCTGTCCGTTTCTTCGGGAGAGCGGCCCAAGTTGCGGGGGCCGAAGGCGATGTCTTCGTAAGCGGTCTCCGCAAAAAGCTGATGCTCGGGATATTGAAAAACTATGCCGATCTTTCCGCGAGCCGCCTTGATCTCTTTCTCTTTTCGGGACAGATCGATGCCGTCGACGGAGGCCTTGCCCTCACTGGGCTGCAACAGACCGCCCATTTGTTGTATGAGGGTTGATTTGCCGCTGCCGGTATGGCCGATAAGAGCGACGAAATCTCCCTTTTCTATCGTCAACGTGACCCCTTGCAAAGCCACTCGGGCAAAGGGAGTGCCGGGGCTATATGTATAATGTATCTGTTCCAGAGTTATGGCCATAGGGCTTCTGCCAACTCCTCGTCTCTGATGATGTTGCCGTTGATTTTTATCCCGGCCTTGCGTAGCTTGGCGGCCAGCCGCCCGGCCGGCGGTGCTTCCAGCCCCAGCCGTTCCAGCTCATCTGTTTCGGAGAAAACTTCTTCGGGCGTACCGGCCAAAGCCACCTTCCCCTTCTCCAAAGCGTAAACGTGTTTAGCCGCTAAAGCTTCGCTCATGTCGTGAGTGATATAAACGATCGTTATCCCCTGTTCTTCGTTCAGTTTTTTGACCGTGGCCAGCACTTCTCGCCGTCCCCGGGGATCCAGCATAGCTGTAGGCTCGTCCAGTACGATGCAGCGTCCGGCCATAGCTAAAATGCCGGCGATGGCCACTCGTTGCTTTTGACCGCCGCTCAAAAGATAGGGGCCCTGCTGTGCGTAAGCGGTCATGCCCACCGCAGCCAAAGCTTCCCTCACGCGGCGGCCCAGCTCCGGCTGAGGCACGCCCAAATTCTCGGGGCCGAAGGCCACATCTTCTTCTACGATGGCGGCCACGATCTGGTTGTCCGGATTTTGAAAGACCATGCCCACTCGAGAGCGGATGGCCCACAAATTTTCTTCAGCTGCCGTATCCATGCCGTCCACCAGCACTCTGCCTTCTGTTGGCTGCAAGAGAGCGTTGAAGTGGCGGGCCAAAGTAGATTTCCCGCTGCCGCTCTCGCCGATGACGGCCACGTAATCGCCGTCGTCCACGTGCATGTCGATGCCGTCCAAAGCTTTCACCGTCCGGCCCTGTTCGTCTGTAAAATAATGTTTCAGGCCCTGCACTTCCAGCAAGAGGCATCCTCCTATCTGCTAGCATTCACGAGCGTCCGCCCTCGGCTCGGCTGTTTTAGTGCCTAGACCTTTTCTTTCGTCCGCAAAAACAACCGCCGAGGCAAAGCTAAATCGATTATAAACGCTGCAACAAAAATAGTCAACCGTTATTCTTTCAGCGGTTGACTATGTCTCTTTCATTTTCCCTTTTTGGCGGCGGCGATGATACCTTCGGCCAATTCCTTCAAGCTGATGCGTTTGGACATACTGAAAAGCTGCATCCGCCGGTAGGCTTCCTGCTCCGTCATGTTGTGGGCAGCCATCAAGATGCCTTTGGCCTTCTCTACCAATTTGCGAGTAGCCAGATTCTGCCGCAACTCATCCAGTTCTTCCTCCAACTGCCGCCGTTCCCGAAAGCGGCGCAAGGCGATCTCCATAGCGGGAAAAAGTTGTTCTTCCCGCACCGGCTTCACCAAATAAGCGATGATGCCGCTGTCCGCCGCCTTGGAAACTATGTCTTCTTGGCTGTAAGCGGTGAGAAGCAACACCGGTGCGATATTTTCTTCGTCGATGAGCTTAGCGGCGGTCAAGCCGTCCATTATCGGCATCTTCACGTCCATGATGATGAAATCGGGCCGCAGTTCTCGAGCCAGCTTCACTGCCTGCTCGCCGTCGGCTGCTTCTCCCACTATCTGATGGCCCGCATCGGTTATAAGCTCCCGCAGGTCCAGCCGCAACAGAGCTTCATCGTCGGCCAGCAATATCCGCAATTTATTTTCCATCCCTCTCTCCTCCGTTCTCTTTCGGTATCAGCACCAGCGCTCCGGTGCCCGGCTCCCTTCTTTCCAAAGCGAAGCTGCCGCCTAAGTCGGCCTCGGCCATCGTCTTGATGATCTTCAAGCCCAAGCTGTTGCCGTGCTCAAAAGAAAAATCCTTCGGGAGGCCGGCGCCGTCATCCAGCACCGAGAGTCGATAGCGCTCAGGCTCTTCTTTAAAAGCGATCTGCAAGCGGCCTTTGCTCCTGCCCTTGAAGCCGTGCTCCAGAGCATTTTGCACCAATTCGTTCAAGATCAGGGCGATGCTCGTGGCTTGACGAGAACTTACGTAGGCTGTGTCGGCGTAAAATTCCGTCGTCAACTGCAAGGATGGCTCCGCCATGCTTTCTGCCACCGCTGTGTAAATGCCTTTCAATACTTTGCTCACATCGATACGGCCGCTGTCCTGTTGAGACAAATATTCGTGAACGATGGCGATGCTGTCCACTCGGCGCATGCAGTCCCGCAGCACCAGCCGCGCTTCTTCGCTGCGGGCCCGGCGGGCCTGTAGTCTTAAAATAGAAGCAACGGTCTGCAGGTTGTTCTTCACCCGATGATGGATCTCTTTGATCACCATGGACTGCAACCGCAGTTCTTCTTCTTTCTGCCTCAGCTCCGTAACGTCCTGCAGGATCACTACGGCGCAGCCTCCGTCGGCGGCGGCCGTCACCGGCAGCACCCGCATACGCAACAGCAGACCGTGAGCAGTGAACTCTTTGCTCTCCGCCTGCCCGGTGGCCATCACCATCCCCACCAGCGGCCAATTGATGGCCACATCGTTGGTACGGCGTCCGATGACATCTTTGATGCCCAGCACTTGAAAAAGATGCCGTGCTCTGTTGTTGGCAGCTATGATCTGTTTGTCGGGATCCACCAACAGCAGGCCGTCGCCCGGCTGCATCCGCCCGAAAAGTTCTGTCCCGCTGCCCTGCTGTTTATACACACACAGGCTCTGCAAAAAAGCCAGCACCTGTTGCGTGAACACTTCGTCCTCTTCCGCTCCTTCGAAGCCCAAAGCCGCAAAGCAACGGCCTCGCCTGTCCTGCAAAGGATAAACGCTGTAGTGAGTGAAGGCGCCCAGGCTCCACTCCCTGTTGCCTCTGAAAGACAAATTTTGCCGCAGGCAGCGGGTCACCAACGGTTCTTCCAAACAGCGCACGCTGCGGCCGCTGAGGTCAGGCTGCACTTTGGCCACCTGCGTTCGTGGGCGCATCTGTCTGTAAATGAGAAGTTCCCGCTTATCCGTAGTGGGAAGGAAACAGGTGACAGTAGCATGGGCGATGTCCGCCGCCAGCCCCAGAGCCCACTCTTCGGTGATCGTATCTAAAATTTGTTTCTGTTCCGCTGTCAACAGCGGGCTGCCGGCCACGGTCAGCCTCCCAGCCCCAAAGCCGGGGCTGCGTTGAGAGAGAGCGGGCTCCTCATCCCCGCTTTGTAAAGGTAATAACCTCGCGAAGCGATCATCACCGCATTATCCGTACATAGTATGGGCGCAGGGTGGATGAGCCGCGCCCCTGCCGCTGCGGCTGCTTCGCTCAAAGTTTTCTGCAGCATTTTGTTCGCCGCCACGCCTCCGGCCAAAGCTATTTGCGTGAGGCCCTCGGCCCGGGCGGCGGCTATGGTTTTGTTCACCAGTGCGGCGATGATGGTCTTTTGAAAAGAAGCGGCCACATCGGCCTTCACCACCGGCCGCCCCGCCTGCACTTGCGAGTGGACGTAATTAATCACGGCGCTTTTCAAACCGCTGAAGCTGAAATCATAAGGGGAAGCCAAACGGGCGATGGGAAAAGCGAGAGCAGAGGGATCGCCCTTTTGAGCCAACTTTTCGATCTCCGGCCCTCCGGGATAGGGCAGCCCCAAATAGCGGGCCACCTTATCGAAGGCTTCCCCCGCCGCATCGTCTCTGGTCTCGCCCAGCAAAGCAAAAGAATTGTAGTCCGTCACTTTTAAAAGGGAGGTGTGGCCGCCGCTCACCACCAAAGCCAAAAATGGAGGCTCAAGCTCCGGTTCCGCCAAAAAATTGGCGAAGACGTGGCCTTCCAGATGGTTGACGCCGATCAAGGGTCTATCCAAAGCAAAGGCCAAGGCTTTGGCGGCGCTCAGGCCCACCAGTAAAGCTCCCACCAACCCCGGACCGTAGGTGACGGCGACGGCAGTCAGCTCTTCTTTGGCCATCTTTGCTTCATCAAGCGCCTGACGAATAACGGGGAGCACAGCCTGTATGTGCTGACGGGAAGCAATCTCG